>JAUVKM010000016.1 GCA_030596265.1 Candidatus Cloacimonadota bacterium | reverse complement strand
CGTGTGTGATACGGATTTTGAGTGGAGGTGATAATGTTTAATCTTTCTTGCACATCAATGTAAGCAGTTGATGTGTGAGGTTCCATTGCAGTTTGCTGCTGTGCATGAGTATAATATCTTTCACTTACTACAAATTCGCATTCTGCCAGAGTTTTTTCAACATCTCCTACTATCATTGTGTCCATATAACTACAGGCAATATTATTTTTCACATCAAGTCCCATTGGGAACATTGTATAGATTTCTTTTTCGGGATGAATGATAGATTTGTGACCTATTGCTTTCTCGAAATCAAGAACAGGTTCAAGAACTTCATAATCCACTTCAATGAGTTTCATTGCATCATCAACAACTTTCTCAGAAGTTCCAGCTAAGATAGCTACTTCATCACCTACATAACGTACATAATTATCTAAAATAAATTTATCTTTTGGAGATGGTTCAGGATAACCCTGCCCGGCTCTTGTAATTGGTATACGGGGAACATCTTTATAGGTAAGAATGCACTCGATACCCTCTACTTTTAAAGCCTTCTTTGTATCAATAGATTTTATCTTTGCAAATGCATATGGACTTCTTAGTAATTTAACTATCAGAGCACTGTCAACAGCGAGATCATCTGTATAAGCAGAGGCACCTTTCAATAAACCTCTTCCGTCAACTTTTGGGATAGAATGGTTAACTTCTTTGAATTTCATCATTTCACCCCCATATATTTTTTAATACCACGGAGTTGTCCTTCATAACCACTGCATCGACAAAGATTTCCAGTAAGATAATGATTGATTTTTTCAACGGTTGGGTTTTTTAATTCCTTTTTCATTGCGTAAGTTGTGAGAACAAGAGATGGACCGCAATATCCACATTGATCTGCACCCTCGCTAACAATTAAATCAACTATTTTATCAGCTTTTTTCCCCAAACCTTCAACGGTTGTGATCTTAATTCCTTGTGCTCTCGCTGCTAAAAACTGACAAGAGAGAGTTGGCTTTCCATCTATCAGAACAGAGCATACGCCACAACTTCCTGTATCGCAGCCTTTTTTAACGCTTTTGAATCCGATCTTTCTAAGTACATCTAACAGAGATTCGTCACCGTCAATATTGGTATTATAAAATTTATTATTAATATTTAATTTTAATTTCATTTTAGAACCTCCTGCAGAGCACGCTTTACAAGGACAGGCGCGATCATCTTTCGATACTTACCGTCGGCTCGCAGATCTTTACCAAACTTAAATTCTTCTGCAATCGTATTGGCAGCTTCATCAATTTTATTATTATCTGAATTTATAATTTGAGATGCTTTTAATGATAGTTTGGCAATTGAGGGTCGAGTTCCAACTGCAATTTTAATACCGTCAAAATTGGAAACTGCTACAGATAATATCGCAAAATCAGAGCTGGAATTTCGCATCATTCTATATGAGCTTTTACCTTTGTTTTTCTTGATAATAATTTTTTTTAGGATATCACGCTTGATTTTCCAATTTGAAATAAATTCACTAAAAGGTACAATACCATTTCCTTCAAATTCAAGTTTGCAATCCAGAACAAGTAATGCTGTATTGATCTCAGTAAATCCTAAGCGACCAAAAATTGCACCACCTATTGTTGCGTTATTCCTGAATTGAATTCCAATGAGATTTTCAAGTGATTTTAGTATTAGATTTCCAAAATATTTATTGATGACAGGATTAGTTTCAATATCACGTAGTGAAGTGTAGGCACCGATCTCAATCTGATCATTATTTTCTTTAATATAATCAAGACCGAGATTGGAGAGGTCTATTCCGGTAGAATATTTCTTGTCAGACAACCTTAAGAAAGTAGTACCACCAAGAATTACTGAATTAGAATCTGTTTTTAGTATTTCCAATGCTGCTTTTAAATTATCGGGTTGCACGAATTTTTCAAACCTCATAAGACCTCCTTATGGCAATGATAGCACCATCAGTTTTTAAACCGAGGGTGCATCACTATTTATTCATACTTTTTGAGCAGTCCTGTTTTATTGTTAAATTCTGTGATCTTTTCATCCCATTCATTAACTTTTCCAAACTGATCTTTCCAGTAATTATCATCATACCATTGAGCATTGAGTTCTTCCACAGTTTTACCCTGTTGTTCGATCCAAGTAAAGTATTTCAGGTTGTGCATACGTTTCTTTTCATAATAATTCATCTCGATCATATTATCAATTCCGATGTCCATAAGATCGCGATAATACACAACTGCAGCATCTTCATGAGTAAATTCTCCACGGTCTTCAAGTTCTTCTTTCATTCTTGAATTGTACATTTCCATGGAATCAGTTGCTACTGTAAATAATACTTTATCTTCTGTCATTTCGTAGTATTTAGCCATTTTAATCGCACCCATGATATTTGCAATTGATGAAATTCCGAGTAGATCTAATTTATCGATAATTTCTTGAGAAACACCTTTTTCTAAAAGATATTTATGCCCGGTTTCCGAGTTGAACAACCTCATAATGTCAATATTTGGCTGATCATCAATAGCAGCAACCATATCCATATTTTTAATGTTGTGTATCCAAGGAACATGTTTGTCTCCGATACCTTCAATTCTATGAGCACCATATCCATTACGTAGTAAAGTTGGGCATTGAAGAGCTTCGCCAGCACATACTTTGAAAGATGGATATACTTCACGAAGATAATCTGCACAGCCAAGTGTTCCCGCAGAACCTTGAGTTAGAAATAAACCGGCGAATGAGTCATTCTCATTTTTCTCTTGATTGAAAACTTCTTCCATTGCAGGACCAGTAACTGCATAATGCCATACAGCGTTTCCGATTTCATCAAATTGGTTAAGGTTTACAATGTCATCACCACGCTCTGCTTTAAGTTCCTTAACTTTATCATAAATTTCTTTTACATTACTTTCACTTCCAGGAGTTGCAAAAACTTCGGCTCCTACTTCATGAAGCCAATCAAATCTTTCCTGGCTCATCTCTTCCGGCAGCACAGCAATAGATTCACAGCCTAATAGATATGAGTCATAAGCTCCGCCACGGCAGTAATTACCTGTTGAAGGCCAAAGTGCTTTTTGAGTAGTTGGATCAAATTCACCATGAACTAATTTTTCTACGAGAGGTCCGAAAGTGGCACCAACTTTATGAGCACCGGTTGGGAAGAATTTTCCTATTAGAACCATTATTCTGGCATCAACGCCGGTAATCTCTTTTGCTAATTCTATAAAGTTCACTTTTCCAAATCCACCACCATCTAATCTTGGTTCATTCTTCCATGTTAAACGAAAAAGATTTAGTGAATTAAGATCCCACATCCCTACATCTTCAAGTTCTTTCTTAACCTTTTCCGGTATCAATTCCGGATTTCGCATCTGTTCGTATGTAGGAAGAAGGATGTTTCTTTCCTTACATCTCTGTATTGTATTCTTAAGTATTTGTTCTTTATTTTTAGCCATTTTATTCTCCTTTTTTTTAGATTCAAAGATGCTGAGAACCATAGAAACAAAGACTCATTTTTTTTGGTCTATTATATTTCGATTAGAATCCATAAAGGAACACAGCATTCTTTCCACTTCCTTGCTTAATTCATTAATGGAATCATATTGCTGTTGATTAATATAATCTTGTTCATATGAAATTATAATCTGAGTCTGAAGTTCAAAAATTGAGCCAAGAGCAATATAAAGGAAGCGTTGGAAATCTTTTTTAGTACTTCGACCAAATCCTTCAGCGATATTGCTGGGAATAGAGATTGATGCACGTTTCATTTGTGATGAAAGGTTATAGTCTTCTGACTTAGGGAAAGACCTGGTTAACTTATATATCTCTTTAACAAGTTGCATTCCTTTTTGCCAGATAAGCAAATCTCTAAATGTTTTTATTCCCATATTAATAATCACTCCACTTTTTAATTCTTTGCCTCTTTGTTTCTTTGCATCTTTTTCTTTAACTCACAATAATTGTCCCTGAATTGCCTTCTAAAGCGTCAACGGCATTTGACAGGGAGGTAATTATTGATTTTTCACCGCCGGCTTTCACAAATCTGATGGCAGCCGTAACTTTTGGTCCCATACTTCCAGCCAGGAAATGTCCTTCAGCCAGATATTTCTCAGCTTCAGCAACCGTAATCTTTCCAAGTGGTTTTTCATCAGGCTTACCAAAATTGATCTTGGCATTTTCCACATCTGTAAGTATAAGATATATATCTGCATTTACTTCTTGAGCAAGTACATTCCCTGCTTTATCTTTATCGATTACTGCTTCTAGACCGGCTAAGGTTCCATTAGATTTTTTCATTACCGGAATACCACCACCACCGGAAGCAATGACAATAGCATGTGCATCTACCAAAGCTTGAATGCAGTTGGATTCCACGATCTCGATAGGTTCCGGAGATGGAACTACTCTTCTCCATGGTTTATCTACATTCGGCTTTACCAACTTTACGATATAGCCTTTTTCTTCTTTGAGTTTCATTGCTTCTTCTTCTGTATAGAAAGGTCCAACAGGCTTACTCGGATCATTAAAATCAGGATCGTTTTCTTTAACCAGTACCTGTGTTACAACAGTAGTTATTGGAATGGTTTTTCCCTTCTGCATGAAGTAATTCTGCAGAGTGTTTTGGAACATATAACCGACCTGACCCTGTGTCATTGCACCTACGATATCCATTGGCATTGGTGGAACAAGTTTTTTGCCTTCTTCCTGTTGAATTAACAGATCTCCTGCTTGAGGTCCATTACCATGTGTGATGATCAATTTATAATTTAATGCGTTCATCTTTACCAGTTGTTCACAGGTTATTTCTACATTCTTGAATTGCTCTTTGGCTGTTCCTTTTTCATGAGCTTGTTTGATTGCATTACCACCAAGCGCAATTACTATTAATTTCTTCTTTTCAGTATTCATTATTAATCTCCAAATTAAATATCTACTTTCATGCCGGCAATGGTCATTGCCATTATTGCTTTTTGCGTGTGCAATCTGTTCTCTGCAATATCTGTGATAATGGAATTAGGACCACTAGCTACTTCATCGGTAACTTCTTTGCCTCTGTCAACCGGCATTGGGTGAATGTATAAAGCATTATTTGTGCGATCCATTCTTTCCTGATTGCAGATCCAGTCTGTCATTTTGCTTGCTCTGGCAACCTCAGCTTCTTTTCCAATTTCATAAAAATCGGGACCGAACCAGTTTCGTGAATATACGAATTCCACATCATCTGTATAGCCGGCATCAGGATCATTTGTTATTTCAAATTTTGTTCCATTGGCTTCACAGTTTGCCTTCACTTTTGCTATTTCCTCTTCAGGAAGATCATAGCCTTTTGGGAAAGCAAGTTTCACATTCATTCCCAAACGTGATGTAATGAGCAGATTCTCATGAACAGAACAATAAGAACGAGCTAGATCTCCATGAGCCCATGTCATTAGTATGGTTTTTCCTTTAAGATCACCTTTATGCTCCTGCATTCCCATCACATCGGAAAGTCCCTGACATGGATGATATTTGTCATCAGCCATATTAATAATGGGAACATCCATCCATTTAGCATATTCTCGCAAAATCGCATTACCATCACCATAATTTTCTACAGAAGTTTCCAGAATCCTGATTCCCATTCCGCAAGCATATCTTGCCAAAACTTGTGCTGCATCTTCAATTGTTTCACCAGCTTGCACTTCCACGCCCTTGCTGGTTTTTTTTAATCGCATAGTTTTAGGCTCAAGAAATTGAGCATGTCCTCCCAATTCCGTAGCAGCAGATTCAAATGAAATTCTGGTTCTAAGTGAAGGGTTAAAAAAGAACATAAGGAAGGTCTGATCTTTTAAAAGTTGATTATATTTATCTCCATAACGGTCTGCTTTCATCTCTTTGGCTAATTTTAGTAATGCATTTATCTCATTAACACTAAGTTCTTGAGTGCAAACTACATCTTTACCTTTCATATCTATTTGCATAATTTCTCCTTTTTTCTAATGTCATCCTGAGTTTATCGAAGGATAGAGTCTTCTCTCAAACTAACTTGCAAAGGTATTTTTCCACTTCGACAAGCTCAGTGTGACAAGAGTTAATAATTTATAACCTTCCACCCATAAGTAGTGTCATAACTGCTTTCTGAGCATGAAGACGGTTTTCCGCTTGATCATAAACCACACTTTGTGGTCCATCGATAACAGCATCAGTAACTTCCATATCTCTATCGGCAGGAAGGCAATGCATGTAAATTCCGTTCTTATCTATAAGTTTCATTTTCTTTTCATCACAGATCCAATCCTTATTCTTTTCAAAAAGATCTTTCATCCCATCAAGATTTTCCTCTCTGATCTTTTTGCCATCTGCACCCATTTCAGCAAAATATGGCAGAGCACCCCAAGATTTTGGGTATACTACGTGAGCACCTTCAAAAGCAGCTTCCATATCATCTGTTTCTTCAAAAGTACTGCCATTTTGAGCAGCATATGCTTGGCATTGCTTAGTAACTTCAGGATCGAGTTCAAATCCTTTTGGTCGAGCCAAAACTACATCCATCCCAAGTAGAGAAGGAGCCAGAGCCAGACTCTGTGGAACCGCAAATGGTTTAGAGGTTGAGCCGGAGTAAGCCCAGCTTATCACAAATTTCTTCTTTTTGAAATCACCGAATTTCTCTTTAACCGTAAGCATATCTGCCAATGCCTGACAAGGATGATATTTATCACATTCCATATTGATAATTGGAATATCGGAATAGTGTGCAAATTCCTTCATTGTTTCGTGAGCAAAGCCATAAATCCATTGAGATGGCTTCCCATACATGCGGATAGCCAAAGCATCTCCGGTTCTACTGAGAACCTGGGCAACATCACAGATCCTTTCAGTTTTGTATGGAACTTCAAATCCTTTACGAGCGGGAGTGTATGTTTTTCCTGGTTCAAGGTCTACATGAAAGCCGCCAAGCTGCTGAATCCCTGTTGCAAATGTACTTCTTGTTCTCAGTGAACTATTAAAAAACATTGTATAAAGGGTTTTACCTCTAAGTATATGTGATGTGTTTTCATTCAAAGCATAACGAGTTTTAAGTTCTTCTGCTAATCGCAGAAGTGTTTCCCATTCTTCTTTCGTATAATCTATTTCCGGACTTATCCAATCTCTGCCTAAAAATTTGTTGGTTCTCATTTTCCATCTCCTTTATAATATTTGAAATACTAAACATTTTTATTTTAAAGATAAATGATACATAATGAATCTGATCATTTAATTTATAATTGGGAATTAATGAAGTTTAATTAATTGTTTTTTTTAGATGAAGATACAGGATAATCTACGCATTTCGTATATTCGTGTAAGCATAACATCGATTGTTATTTTGCTTTTCAAACCTGTACCTCCTTTATCTAATATTGAATAAGAGTAATTTCTTAGAATTGCATGAATTATGTCAACCATGTTTTTGATTTTATTGTGTGTAAAGAGTGAATTCTCTTTTTTACTTCATCGTGAGATTGAATTTTACCTTTTTCTTTTGCTTTTAAACCCTCCTCGATTTTTTTCACAACATAAAGCTCATAAAAAATGTCATCCCAGGTTGTGTTTTCAGGAAGATTCAAGATCGCTTTTTCTGCAACTTGTTTTATCGTTTCCATAATTTAACTCCAATACATTTTTTATATCACTGAATACGAATAATTTCTGAAAAATCCATTAATTATGTCAACCATGTTTTTGCCATTAAAATAAAATATGATTTATACTTAAAAATTAAAGCCAATTCAATAAGAGTATAATTGAATTGGCTTTAATTCTATCTTAGTTTAATTATGAAATTTACTCTATCCAATATTCCGATATCTGCAATTTGGATAATGCATTCTCACTTAATTGGTAAACATAATCCTTACCAGGAAAGGTCTTGTTCTTCACTTTTCTTATGTATACTTCTATTGTTAATTGAACCAAGACTAAAAGTCCATCACGCCTTGTTTCAATACCTGTTGCAGAAACATCTTTAAGTGAGTCTAAATAATTGGCATATTCAAGAATAATTTCAGGAATAAAACATTTAGCAAATTTTGGACGGAATGGCTGATAGAATCCTAAAAGATCATGCATTATAAGAAGTTGACCATCCACATTTAAGCCAGCACCAATTCCATAGACAGGAACTGTAAGATGCTTGGCTATTTGCTCGGTAGATTCGGCAGGCATAGCTTCCAGCAATACAGCATAAACACCAGCTTCCTGTAATGCTAAAGCATCTTCGAGAATATCTTCAAAACTTTTGCGTGATTTACCTTGAACCTTATAACCACCAAAACTCGATGTGGATTGGGGAGTTAAGCCAAGATGACCACACACAAGTATTCCTGCATCAACAATAGCTTTTATTTTATCTGCAACTCTAATTCCACCTTCACATTTAATTGCATCACATCCGGCTTCCTTAACAAATCTGAGCGCATTTTCCACAGCAAGAGTTGTGCTGATCTCGTATGCTCCCTGTGGCATATCACCGATAATAAATGTATTTGGAGCACCTTTTCTAACTGATTTTGCCATTGATAACATTTCTTCCATTGAAACCGGATTTGTTGTTTCATAACCCAGTTGTACCATACCACCTGAATCTCCAATTAAAATCATATCGATTCCTGCCTGTTCCGCACAATATGAAAATGGATAATCATAAGCTGTAACCCAGGCAATAGGTTCACCTTTTCGTTTCATTTTGTTGAAATCCTTAATTCCTTTTTTCCCTGATAGTACCATCTTTCCTCCTGTTTTTTATAAAAAAAAACGCCGGTTGGGATAACAGGCGTTTTTTTTGTTTTTTCTTGATTTAGAACACAGTTATCCCGTTGGTGGTGAACCGCGCATCATAGCCATAACCATCATCATAATTGTAGAATTCATATTATCCTCTAATTCCTATTTCATTAAGATCATTTTCTTAGTTAAAGTATAATTGTTGGTATTCATTTTATAGAAATAAATTCCACTAGAAACAGCTTTACTATTGTCATCCTTTCCATCCCAAACTACTTGATGATTTCCAGCAGGCAGTTTCTCATTGATAAGTGTTTTTACATGCTGTCCCTTTATATTGAATACAATCAGTTCAATGTTACTTTCTTCTGCCAAAGAATAATTTATTATTGTAATCGGATTAAAAGGATTAGGGTAGTTACCTGTGAGTTCAGTGATAAGCGGCAAGATATTTTCAACACCTGTTCCTGTGTATTGGAAGTTGATCTCTACAAGTTCAGATGTTCCCTCATCGTAAATAGCCTTTACACCTGCATCGTAGAAGTTACCATTAATTAGATCATAAAAGTCATATTCCAGGTCAGGAATATTGGTTGCTACTTCTACCTGACCAAGATATACATTGTAACCTGTAAGATCACGAGTGTTTTCTTTGTTGGTTTTAGTATTTTTTTCACTATATCTCATATCGGCTAAAGGAGCTTCCCATGTGAAATGAGCATAATTCTCTATGCAAGCTACATCCAGGTTTTGCGGTGGATCTAATATTATGGCTTTTAAAAGATGAACCGGAATTATATAAGTTGCATAATCAGGAAGGATTTTCACAATGATATCGGCATAATAATCACCAAAATCCAACTCTGTTGCATCTACCATAAGATCAACATCAACATTTCCGTTTGACGGAATAACACCCGATATCGGATCACAGGCTAACCAGGGATTTGAAACCAAAGCCCGTATATTCAAATTATAATCTACACCCACATTAGCCATCTCATTCCACTGGTCCATGAAGTAAATCCAGCCTCCTTTTCCTGCTACCATAGGTCCTGCATCAAGGCCAACAGGATGTCCCCCACCTGAATGGGTAATAGAATACCCAATCCAATATTCATTACCGCTTATTAAAGGAAATGAAGTAGTTAGAAGATGATTTTTCCAGTCTCCGACATAAATTGCAGATGTTATGTCTTCAGAATATATTTCTGCTCCAGGGTCGCCGTAAGAGCCACCTTCCCATCCTTTCAAGGTAACATTGCTAAAAGAATTGTCATCAATAAAGATATTAATTCCAGTTAAATTATATGATCCGTAATAATTAGCCAACTCTTCTGCTGTAAAACGGACGGCGACAACAATAGTACCACCGTCTGTTAAACCAAAGGCAGTATAATTCTCTCCATCATAATGTATTTCATCATCACCTTCAAAGGCAACTGAAATTTGGTAATCAAGATTAACAGTACATTGATTTTGTAAATTCATGACATCATTTACTGTACCGGTAGTCTCAAAATAAAAATTATCAGGTGAAATAGCAAGATCAACAGCATCCAGTGTTATATCTAAATTCGTTACCTGCCCCTGGACAACCTGTACATTCTCAAATATTTGAGTTATATAGCCTTCTAAAGAAACTGTAACATCAAAATCACCTTCCTGCACTACGAGCGTATAATAACCACTAATAGGATTTATCTGGAAATTTCCAGGTTGTGCTATTATCAGTACATCATCCACATTACCGGTACCACCATTTAAACTAACAGTACCATTTATGGAACCGGGTGCAGGATCTTCACCAGTTTTTATAAGCCAGATATCTGTATTAACGTCTTGAATACCTGTAGCACCTGTAACAATGTATCCACCATCTGTAGTTTGTTGGATAGACCGTGCTATGTCATAGCTTTCATTTCCATTTCCGTTAATTGTCTTTGTCCAAAGAGATTCTCCTGACGGGTTAGTTTTTATTAACCACACATCTCCATTATTATTAATGCCGTCATCTGTATCTAACCATCCGGCAACAATATATCCACCATCTGTAACCTGCTGAACACAATAGCCTGCTGCCATATTCCAGCCTGTCCCTCCAAAGGTTTTTGCCCAGAGAGAGTTCCCATTCTCATCTGTTTTTATTAAATATATATTATTACCTCCATAAGCACAATATGAATTTGAACGTCCTGTAATAATATATCCACCATCTGTAGTTTGTTGTCCATACATGCCTACATCACTTCCAGTATCGCCAAATGTTTGGTTCCATTGCTCATTGCCGTCCGAATCTGTTTTTATGAGCCAGACATCACGATTTCCCGCTCCAAAAGATTTTGTATATCCTGTAATTATGTATCCATTATCATTAGTTTGTTGAACACAATAGCCATAATCCCCAACGACTCCACCAAAGGTTTTTGTCCAAAGTGTATCCCCCGATGCATTTGTTTTAACAAGCCAAATATCATATCCGCCTGCACCATAAGAATTTGTAAGCCCTGCTATTATATATCCATCATCAGTTGTAGGTTCAACAGAAAAACCACGTTCCGATCCGGCACCTCCATGATTTTTTGACCAAAGAATATTTCCTGAAGGATCTGTTTTAAGAAGCAATAAATCCGAATCATCATTATATACAAAACCGGTAATAATATATCCCCCATCTGCAGTTTGTCGTATATCATTAGCATCTTCATCACCATCACCACCATAAATATTAGTCCAAAGAGTATCTCCAATGGCATCTGTCTTTATGATAATAATATCAAGATCACCTGCACCATAAGGCGGATATTTTATTCCTGCAATAATATAACCACCATCTGTTGTTTGTTGAACAGCGTATCCAAATTCAATATCAGTACCGCCAAAAGTTTTTGTCCAAAGGGTATCAACATCTCTTGAACGGTTATCGTGAAAATTCAAATCACTTTTTTTTTCAAAGAAAACTTCACGATCATTGTCGGTGGAATGATCATTTGTAGTAAAAACATGAGACATATCAAGTAAGATATTTTCCTCATGCATTTGGGCTGACAGTGCTATTGGCATAACTATGAAAATTATAACCAACCATAAATAATTCTTAAACATTTTTCCTCCTAAGTTTTTTAATTATTTTTTACTTCTTTCCATGATTTAACATCATATGATTTCTGCCAAAAAAAATCGAATAAAGCACAAAAAGCGTTTACGATGGCTTTCTGTTTTATTAGTGTCATCCTGAATTCATTTGAAGGAGTTAACGGTTCTTCATCGGCAATTAATAATGATTTACGATCGAAGATGATCATTTTTATTGGAAGACTTTCAGAAATTCTTACACTTTCTCCGGCAGTTTCAAATTCTTCTATGTTGAAATTAGAAGAATCATTTCCATTATTTTGTATTTCATAGATTGATTTTAAAGTTCCTTTTCTTGCCATAAAATCAAATGCTACTTTTTCCTGTTCTTTAAGTTTGTCTGGAGTATAGCATGTAAGTGGTGGTTTAGTGAAACCCAGTATTTCTTTTTTGGAACTCTTTACTAACTTACAGAATTGCTGATGAATATTATCATTTCCGTGAAATGTTTCGATATATTCAAATGGCTCTTTAATCTCATCCGTATTATGGTATATTTCTTCTAAAGCATTTTTGAGTTTATAACTTTTTTCAAGACGTTCTTCCATCTTTTTTAAATTGCTGCCTATGGAAGTTCCTGGATCTATAACATTAAAAAATCTTTTGCGACCTATTTTCTTCTCTGCACAATAGCCTTCACGAATAAGGTTATTGATAACTTCATAAAGTTTATTTTGTCTTACTCCCGATAGTTTATGAAGATCGGATAATGAAGCATCTTTCTTCCTGAGAAGAGCTAAATAAACCTTGGCGTTTCTTTCATTCATTCCCATGCTAATTAGATCGGTTAAAAATTTTGTATAATCAGTCATATTATAATTCCTCTTTTTTTTAATCTCTCCATGGGGGGTACAAAAAAACATAACGCTATTGAGTCAAGTTATTTTTCTCGAAATAAAAAACGCCGGTTGGGATAACCGGCGTTTTTGTTGTTTTTCTTGTTTTAGAATACAGTTATCCCGTTGGTGGTGAACCACGCACCATAGCCATCATTATAACTGGAAAATTAATTGTTTGATCAGAAAAACAAAAAGAGCTGCATTTGGAATACAGCTCTTTCGTTTTATAATTTATCTGATTTAAAATAATCCCTATGAAATTGCTTAAAATATATATTTAGGAATTAATTATTTTCCACCCATAGTAAGCTGCATAACAGCTTTAGATGTATGGATCCTATTTTCAGCTTCATCATATATGATAGAATTAAATCCATCGATCACACTATCTTCCACTTCATTTTTACGATCTGCAGGGAGAGCATGCATATACTTCACATTTCTATGAGCTAGAGCCATTTTTTCTTCGGTGCACTTCCAACTTTTGTTAGCAGTTAGTAGATCATCAATTACATCTTTACCGGGATTTGTGACCCAATTACCCCAATTTTTTGGAATCACATAATCAGCACCCTCATAAGCCTCTTTTTCATCATTTGTGATTGTTAATGTGCCACCACGGTTTTCTGCATTCTGTTTAGCTTTATCTATAACCCATTGTGGAAGTTCATAACCTTTTGGATGGGCAAGTGTAACATCCATTCCATAACGTGGGAAAAGTAATACTTGTGATACCGGAACAGAAATAGGCTTCTTATGTGTATCGGCATAAGCCCAAATTATTGAAACTTTTTTTCGTCTGACTACACCTGATTTTTCTTTCATGGTCATCAGATCAGCAATTGCCTGAAGTGGATGATAAAGATCATCCTGCATATTAATAACTGGAACCGAAGCCCATTTTGCCAGATCATTAAGATATTTATTTCCAATTCCCCAAAAACAATTTCGACAGGCTATTGCATGTCCAAATCGAGAAAGAATTATTGCCGTATCTTTTGCTACTTCACCATGTGCGATCTGCATTTGACTCGTATCTAAATAGTTTGCATGACCACCAAGTTGTGCGATTCCGGCTTCCATTGAATTCCTGGTTCTGGTTGATTCCTCAAAGAACATCAAGAACATGGTCTTATTGGTTAAATAGGGAGTGTCGAGCCCCATTGCAAATTGTCTTTTTAACTCCATTGATACATTAAGTAGTGTATCGATATCTTCTCTCGACCAATCTTCGAGAGTGATTAAATGTTTTCCTCTTAATTCTGTTTTCATTTTTTATTTTATCTCCTTTTTATTTTTTCTTTACCACGGATATACACTGATTAACACAGATGTTAAAGGACAATCGGCTTCCACTCTAACTTGGAATGTTTAAAGTTAAAAATAATTCCAACTTTTAATCCAGTTACTTTAAGATAGTTTAAAACTTGTCCAATATGCTCATCACAGATTTTATCCACCGTTTTCAATTCAATGATTATTTTATTCTCAACGATCAAATCAGGAATAAAAGTATCTACAAGTGTATTCTTATAATATACAGAATATTGAACTTGTTGGTTTACAGATAAACCCTTTTCTTGCATTTCAATAATCATAGATATTTCATAAGTTTTCTCTCTAAAACCATGACCTAATTCATTCAACACAGCCATAGCACAACCTATGATCGTTGCTCTCAATTCTTTTTCAATCAAATTAGAATCCATGCTTTTTCCTTTTCTTTTTTACCACGGATACACACGGGCAGACACTGATGTTAAAGGACAATCGGCTTCTACTCTAACTTAAAATTTATATCCGTGCCCATCCGTGTTCATCTGTGGTTACACCTCATTTAATTGCGCAACAAACCCAGCATAGAAAGCAGCTGCTGCACTAAGATCAGATACACGTGTCATTTCATTTGGTGCATGTGCTTGATCTTCATCACCGGGTCCCATTCCAATACATTTGATCTCAGGATGTTTTCCCATAATGAACACGCAATTTGTACTAAATGTCCATTTATCTATCTTTGGTTCATTCTTCAGTGTTTTTATATAGGAAGCTGAAGCATTCTTGAGCCAGGTTGAATCTTCTTCCAGTTTCCAGGTTGGAAAATATTTTTCCACTGAATATTCTTTGCCTGTGTAGGCAATGGCATCATACTTAAGAACTGTAACTTTTGTATCTTCCACTCCGGCAAGTTTGCAACATTCTTCCAATTCCGTAACTGCTATTTCTTTGGTTTCACTCCAGGTGAGGCGACGGTCTAATTGGATTTTTGCATAATCTGCGACTGCACATTGACTAGGTGAACCTGATTCAAAGATACTGGTTGTGATAGTTCCTTTTCCTAAGAAATCATCGTGTTTTAGTTTGTCATTAAGTATCTCTACTTCGTTTACGATCTTTGCCATTTTATAAATTGCATTTACACCGCGTTCTGGTGCAGAACCATGGCAAGAAATCCCTTTAACTTCAATTGTCATTTCCATCCTGCCGCGATGTCCGCGATAGATGTTCAGGCTGGTTGGCTCGGTGCTTACAACAAGTTCCGGCTTTATACCATCTTCTTTAATCATGTGTTCCCAGGCAATTCCATCACAATCTTCTTCCATTACGGTTCCTGTGAATAGGATAGTGTATTCTTTGTTTAGGTCGAGTTCTTTAATTATTTTGGCAGCATAAACCATACTAGCCATTCCACCAAGCTGATCAGAAGCTCCACGTCCCCAAACTTTACCATCTTCAATACGTCCTTCATGAGGAGGGAAATCCCAATTATCTAGATTACCAGGATAAACTGTATCAATGTGGGCATCAAATGCGATGAGTCTGGGTCCATTACCAATTGTACCGATGATACTTCCCAATCCATCAATTCGTATCTTATCAAATCCAACTTTCTCCATCTCTTTTTTAATTATTTGGATCATTTCTTTTTCCTTCATAGAAAAAGATGGAGTCTGGATCATTTTTGCTAAAAATTCGGCTGTTTCTGTTTCGTATTTAAGAGATAATTCTCTTATCTTTTTATATATTTCATTCATGTTTTCTCACTTTTATATTTTTATTATTATTCTTGTCTTTGCGAGTGTTCTCCATCGAAAAATCTTTCGAAGCAATCTATTCCATTTTTCAGAAAACGAGATTGCTTCGTTTGCCACAGCATGAAGAATTCCTCGCAAAGACACCAATTTACACAAACAAGAAATTATGGTTTTCGTAAGTCCACCAGATTATATTCATCAGAGAATCAAATTCAGCTTTTTGCTCAATTTCATGATCTGATTTACAATTCAATAATTTACCTGTATTGTCGAAATTAACCATATAAATTTTATCATTAATGCGAACTTTAAATTCTGCTTCATTCTCTTCAGATGTCAGCAGGAATCCATCATTACTATTAACTTTCATATCTTCATTATTCCAAAAGAGAGTGAATTTATCTTTGTAAGGAGCACCGTCATAAGGACAAAATGTTTCACAATTACCACATTCATTACAAAGTCCATCCAAATGCAAGATCTGATTTTCGTTTTCAAATCCGGGAACCTTAATAGCAATATTAGCTCGGTTAGGGCAAACTTCCACACACTTATTGCAAATGAAATTACATTCCAAACAACGCTTGGTTTCAGCAGCAATTTCATCGTCGGTAGTTAGAAATTCCACAGTTGGATTGATAACACCTTTTTTAGCACGGATCTCTTTTATGCGAGTTGCATAATCAAATTCGTAATCTTCCGGATTTACTCTTTCAAGGTTGATCCCTTCTTTAGCCAGAATACCGTTTGTAACAGATTGACCATCAGCAATGGA
>JAUVKM010000229.1 GCA_030596265.1 Candidatus Cloacimonadota bacterium | reverse complement strand
TCTTCTACTATATCCGAACCAAGTGTTACATGACCAAAGACTGTATGTAGTGTATCTAACCAGGTTGTAGGTACTACAGTGATGAAATATTGTGAACCACCGGTATCAGGACCGGCATTTGCCATACCAAGTGTATATGGTTCACTATAGTTAAGAAGCGGATGAAATTCATCTGGTATTGTATAGCCGGGACCCCCGTAACCATTTCCATAAGGTCAGCCATCTTGTATCATAAAATCAGAAATTACACGATGAAAGATAAGATTATCATAAAAATTAGAATTTGTAAGGTCTACAAAGTTTCCGACTGTAATTGGAACTAGATCTTCTCTTAATGTAATCTCAAAATCTCCCATAGAAGTGTGCCATTTTGCAACTGTCTGACTCCAAAGAAAATTTATCGAAATTAGTAAAATTATAATAATTAAAACAAAACGAATTTTATTCATAACTCCTCCTCCATATTTTTATTAGTTCCAAACTCGAATATTCGTTTAACTGGAAATGAGTCAATTTTTTTTCTAATGAAATCATGATTTTTTTTTGTTGCATATTCTTTAATAAATAATTAAATTGTTATAGATGATTAATAAACAAAATAACAAATTTATATTCTAAGGGAGAAAGGTATGAAGAAGAAGATTGTTTTTTTTCTAATCGTTTTTGCTGTAGTTGGACATGTGTTCGCAATAGAGGTTTTGATCAATGGTGTGGATCAGGCAACAATTACACAGGGAGAAGATTTTGTTATAACCATCAATTTTTCTGATGGTTGCTCGGAAGCAAATATAAACGTGTGGGCAGATATGAACGGCAATGAAATATGGGAAGACGCAATAGATATGATGATTCCCGATATGCAAGATGAAATAGTGGATAATGATCTTTATGATGAAGATCCTGCAGTGGGGGTTTATCAAATTACAATTTATGGTGATGAGGATGGACCGAATCGATGTTCCAATGCAGGTCTTTTTTATGTTGTTGAAGATACAGGCGGCATCGATGCTGCTTATCTCTGGATCGATCCGATCACATCCAATTATTCTGTTTCCGGCTCAGTTACCCCGGCAGTTCCAAATGTTATAATTTTAGCTATGTCCAGTGAAGAAAATATGTGGATGACAGCTACGGATGCTTCTGGTAATTATCAAAGTTTCGTACCTACAGTAGATGAATATATGATTTTTGCTTTTGACCCGATTGGTGTTCTGGGCGGAATGCTTTCAATCACAATGTATGAAGAAATTCTAATAAATACTCATCTTACCGGTTATGATTTTGATTTCATTCAGGGAAATTCTACTATTGAAGGTACTGTTCTGGATGAGAACGGTGCACCGGTGGTGGGTGTTATAGTCAATGCAGAAGCCGGCATGCCGGGAGGTGTTTGGACAGAAACTAACAGCTCGGGCTATTACAATCTTTCTGTGATCGAGGGAATGTGGGAAGTAGGATTTAGCTGGTATAGTATGATCCCTGATTATTTATGTGTGGACGAAGTTGAAGTATATGTAGAAGATGGTGGTACAGAAACTGTAGATTTTGTGGTATATGAAACCGATTCAACAATAGAAGGCACAGTCTATCTGGACGATATACCTGTAGCCGGATTTGGAATCGATACCTGGAGTGAAATTGGCATGACAGAAACTGATAGCGGGATAAATGGCAATTATATCCTTCATGTTGCCAGTGAAGCTGATGCTTTAGGTGGTTATAATGTTAATGTAGATATCTGGAATATGCCGGATATTTATGTAGAAGAAAATTACAATAATATAGTTTCCGGTTCCACTGGAATCAATTTTCATATTTATACTGTTGCAGGTGGCATTGAAGGTGAAGTATTAAATGCAAACACGATGCAACCGGTTGAAGATTGCTGGATTAATGCCAACGATGGAATAAACTGGTTTAGTACAAGCGTAGAGGATGGATATTACCAATTGCCTTTACCAGATGGTACTTATCAGATTGAAGCAAATGGAAATATGTATTATCAGCAAATCGTAGAAGATGTTGTGATCTTAGATGAAATGATCCAAATGGATTTTTTATTGGAACCTGTAACTTTCGATGGAGCTCTGGAAGGATATGTTTATGAGGTTGGAACAACAATTCCAATAGAGAATGCTGAAGTATCTATCGGTAATACAACATACTATACAAATACAGCAACTAATGATGAGGGTTATTACTATTGTGATCTGCCTAACGGTTCTTACTGGGTGGATGTATGGCATGGGAATTACTATTCATATCACAATGACGAAGTGATAATAGATTATGATATTGTTCAGCTTGATATAGAGCTTGAACCGGTTATTTTTAATGGTTCTCTTGAGGGATATGTATATGAATATGATACGACTATTCCAATTCCATACGCAAATATTCAAGTAGCGTCAGCTACATATGGGACATATACCCAGGCAGATATGAACGGTTATTATTATTTTGATCTTCCAAATGAACTTTATGGTGCAGATTGTTGGATGAATGGTTTTTTCCCACAACACATTGATGATATTGAGATTGCAAATAATGCTGTAATTCAGGATTTCTATCTTGAGCCTGATGTAGAAGCAGATAATGAGGGAATTGAAGCTGTTGTTAGTTTAGGGCAGAATTATCCCAATCCATTCAATCCGACAACAAAGATTTCTTTTACAACAATAAGTATTGAAAATACGGAACTGGTCATTTACAATATCAAGGGGCAGAAAGTAAAAACACTAATTAATCGTGTTCTTGAAAATGGAGATCATTTAATTATGTGGGAGGGGAATGATCATAACAATCAACCGGTATCAAGTGGTATTTATTTCTATCAGTTAAAGATCGGTAATGAAATAGTTGATTCTAAAAGAATGCTTCTGTTGAAGTAATACACAAAATAAAAAAAGCCATCCGGCACATACCGGATGGCTTTTTTTATATATAAAATTATTTTATAAATGTTCCAGTTCTTGTTCAAGATCAGGAGCGATAATTCTTTGCACTTTCTCAAGTGGAAGTTCTAATTCTTTAGCAATCTGGTCAATCTCCCAATTTCTTGCAGCCAGATCTTTAGCTATTTTTTCCAGATAAGCGCTATCTGCAAAACCAACTGTAGAACGAAGACTGTCATCATCCAAATCGAAAGCAGAAGTTTTCTTACGTAAAAGTTTGATAATAAGAAAAATAACTACAATTAATAAAATTAATGCACCTAAGGCAAAACCAACAATCTTGAGATCAAGTTTTGAACTGATATTTTTTACTAAGGATTTAATTTTCTCGGTAACTTTAACGGATTTTTTTTTAGTAATAGTTTGTGTAGTTTTAGTATCTATAGTTTTTTGTTGAGATTTGATTTCATTATGTAGAGCCAAAACCTTATTATTGTATTCATTTGCTAATTTGATATCTCCAGTTTTTTCATAGAAAGAAGCATAGCTTGTAAGTTCGGAAAGGGTCTGAGGATCTGTTGAGATAAAAATATCCAGGACAAGCTTGAAAACATCTCCCTGCAATTCCATTCCATCCACTTTATATATTTCTCCAGTAACAAGCAATTGTGAAGTATTGATGTTGATCATAACCATAACTTTATCTTCTGAAATAATGTAATCCAAACCCGTAACTACCTTGCTATTGTTTATGCCTATTTTCTGTAATGAAGCATCTTTACGGCATCCATGTAGGTTAATTTGAAGATCTGATTCATGCTTGAGAATTTCGTAGTTAGGTTTAGTATCAAATACTAGTACTGTACGGTCAATCACACCATAATCTTTATGATATACATCAATAAGGAAATTTGCATTTAATAAACTTATCGATACTAAAAATATTAATATAAATGTTCTTCTCATTAATACTCCCGGAGTCTTAATTTTTACTTTTCTAATTTTTAAAATACTTTTCCTTTTGTCAATATTAGAATTTGAATGTAG
>JAUVKM010000106.1 GCA_030596265.1 Candidatus Cloacimonadota bacterium | reverse complement strand
TGGCATTATAGACTATTATCTCAGTCTTTTTACTCTGTGGATTACTGAACATTATATCTGTCGAACTTCTCGCTGGATTAGGAAAATTAAAACATAAATTACCTTTTGCGACAATATCATCTTCTACATTAACCAACCCAGTTGGATTAACTCTCCAACATCCTGTTTCTTCTATGGGATCCCAAATTGGATATGCAATTGGATCATTGTTTGTAGTATAAACATCTACCGGTATTTCACTTTCATAATCATGTGCATATAAATCATCACCTTCACCTGTTTGTACAGTATTATTCTCTATTGTACATGGACTATCAACATCAAAAATAATAGAATTAGTAGTTGTTATCATAGCAAGCCCACCACCAGAATCATAAGCATAGTTATCTATAATTTCAGTACCAGATATATATATATCGTTAGATGAGACAACATACACTCCACCGCCCATAGTATTGTATCGATATGTAGAATCAAAATTATTGTTAGATATAATACAGTCAATTATGTTTACGTTGCTATCCATTATATACAGTCCAGTATAGTTATTGTCATCTATTAAACAATTTACTATATCAGAATTTGCGTGATTAACGCTTATGCCATAGTTATTAAGTACACTTTTAACATTATTTAAGTATAGGTTACAATATGGTAGATTATTTGCAGCAATTCCAATATATCCCTGTTTTACAGTTAAATTTTTTATCTCGATCATATTGACAGACCAACTATTAGCATATATTGTATTATTTGTTGATGTTCCATATGTTGTTGCTCTAATTATACAGCCGTCCCTGCTTTCACCCTCAAGGGTAAGCTCAATATTAATAATCTCAATAGTCTCAGTGTATGTCCCATTGTGTACATAAACTGTATCACCATTACTTGCTACATTAACAGCAGTCTGAATTGAATCTCCAGGATAAACAATAATTGTATTGCCAAGTACAATAGCAAACAATAATAACCCTAATAAGGTGAAAAAAATCCTTTTCATTTTAGTTCTCCTCAATAATTGAATATTGCTTTTTTATTCTCTTTTTTTCTGCTTCAATTTCTTCATTAAATTCCTTAATTCTATTATCAAAGAAACTGTTCCATTCAATATCATAAGGATGTTCATTTTTGTACTTGTTAAAAGTATTAAGTTGTTCAGCCAATACTTTATCTAAATCATTTAACCATTTTAAAATGTCTCTTTTTTCCATTTTTATTCTCCTCTTTTTGTTTTATTTTCATTTTTTTTATTTAAAATCTATTTGCATTTAACATCCTTTTCTATAAACTAAAAAGGACGCAACCTTCTTTAACACCCTGATACGAGGTACCGTCATACCTACCAAGCAAAGTGTAGAAAGCGCGTCCATACGGACGCATTCTTTCCACTTATTCTGCTTGGTTGAAAAATTGACGGTTTTTCGTATCAGAACTAAGTAAACTGAATGCAACAACTTAAAGAGTTATTTGTCTCAAATAAATCTGAGCTTATTCCCTCTTTTTACTTTATAAAGAACTAATGTATTATTATGTTGAAATTAATTAACTAGAAAATTAAAATAATGAAAAATATGTCAAACTTTTTGTTACAACCTAGCTTAATTTATAAAAAGATATCCATTATTATGGAAGCTTTTTCAAGTAAGTAATTTAGTAATTTATCAATTTTTATTTTTTCACTTTCATGATTCATTTCAATATTACATTAATTTTCAAAGCAAAAAGTAATTATTGTTTTAGCTATGTCAAACTTTTTGTTATAATCTGAATTAGTGTATAAAAAAGCTCCCGAATTTCGGGAGCTTTCAAATCAATTTTTCTATCATTTTCTTTGCTATGGGAATATCTTTCATAATACTCTCAAAATAATAACTATATCATTGAATTTTCGAATAAATAATATCATTAAAAAAGGGTGCGGAGGGGAGGAATCGAACCTCCCAGCGTTCACTCTTGGCAGATAACATATATTCAAACCATGCCCATCTCTCGTTTGGGTTGGAATAATTCCACCAGACTCCGCAGGAACGCATTTCCACACCAAACACTAGCCATTATAATTGTAATAATTGCGATTGAGTTTTTCATATTTCCCTCCATATTGAATGTTATTATATTAATGATAAATAGGAAAAATTCCAACCCAAACGAGACGACAACCTGAATTCCAATATACATCTGTATTTCCAAGCTGTTACAAATATTATTTCACTTTCTTTTCTTAAATATTTATGTTACTACTTACTGCTATAGCTTGCATAGATTCTTCGTCGAATGCCGTTGTAATCCCGAAAGCTTTCGGGACTCAGAAAGACGAATTATTCTTTATTCTGCATTTTATATGCAAGTAGAACATTGTTCAATAGCATTGCAGTTGTTATAGTACCGATACCACCAGGAACAGGAGTAATTGCTGTAACTTTTTCGAAGCAAGCTTCATAATCAACATCACCTACATATCTGTAACCTTTCTCAGCATCTTCAATTTGGTTCACACCGACATCAATAACAATTGCGTTATCACTAACCATATCAGCTTTGATAAATAGAGGTTTTCCAATTGCTGCAATGAGAATATCTGCCTGTTTCGTATGAAACTTGAGATCTTTTGTTCTGCTGTGGCAAATTGTTACAGTCGCATTACCTGTATCAGATTTTCTTAATAACAAGTTTGCGAGTGGTTTTCCTACAATATCACTTCTTCCAACAATAACAATATGCTTTCCGTTTGTTTCAATTTCGTTAAAGTTAAGAAGTTCTAATACTGCTGCTGGTGTAGCCGGGATAAATCCTTTTTTATCAAGAACAAGATTTCCCATATTTAATGGATGAAATGCATCAACATCCTTTTTTGGATCGATTTTCATTATTATTTCAGATTCATTAAGTTGCGATGGTAATGGCTTTTGTAGCATTATTCCATTTACATTGTTGTCTTTATTCAAATCATCAATTTTCTCTAATAATGATTGTTGTCCAATTGAAATATCCAGAATTCTAGTTTCTACTTCTATACCGATCTTAGAACCTTTCTTCTCAAGATTCTGTACGTAATATTCTGCTGCCGGATCGTTCCCAATAAGTAATATTACTAATTTTGGTGTAATATTTTTGAGTTCAATATCTTCTTTGATGTTGGCATAAATATTTTTTGCGATTTTTTTTCCGGATAGCCGTTTACTCATTGTACTTTCTCAGAATTCTTTGGATCCCAGTTGCTTTTCCGGTATTTTCATCAATTCCAACCACAATAGCATTTATTTGAAGTCCGCCATCCGCTGGCTGAAATGGTAGATGCAGCGAATTTTTCATTTTTGAAATAACTATCTCTTTTTTTATACCTATACATGAATCATGCGGACCAGTCATTCCTACATCTGAGATATAAGCTGTATTATTGGGTAGGATTTCTTCATCAGCAGTTTGAATATGCGTATGAGTACCAATAAATGCACTAATTTGTCCGTCAAAATTGAATGCCAGAGCTCGCTTCTCAGCTGTTGCTTCTGCATGAAAATCAACAAAAATATTGTTAGTTACTTTTTTAATTGATGGTAATATTTTTTCAAGTGCAAAAAGTGGTGAATCTATCGGGTTCATATAAACTTGTCCCAGAATATTTAGGATAGCTAATTTTGATCGACCAACATTTGCAATATACAGAGTTGCACCAACTGCATCCTCGGAATAGTTTAAAGGTCTAAGAATTCGTTTTTCTCTTTTTAGATAATCAATAGATTCTTTTTTATCCCAGATGTGATTACCGCTGGTGAAACAATCAACACCACACAGGAATAATTCTGCAGCTGTTTTTTCCGTTATGCCTTTTCCGTGAGCAGTGTTTTCTCCATTGGCAATACAAAAATCTATTTCAAATTCCTCCCTTAACTCAGGAAGGTACTTCTTCATCAAATTCCTTCCGGGGGAACCAAAAATGTCACCAATAAATAATATATTCATTATTTTGCAATCGCTGTTTGCCGTGTCTCACGAATCACTAAAACTTTTATTTGTCCCGGATATTGCATTTCTGCTTCTATTTTTTCTGCAATATCAGAAGCAACAAAAGCAGTATGTTTATCATCAATTGAGACCGGATCTACAATTATTCTTAGTTCACGTCCGGCTTGAATTGCAAATGATTTATTAACACCTTCAATTGAGTTTGCAATCTCTTCCATTTTTGTAAGACGTTTCATATATGTTTCAAGCATTTCTCTTCTTGCGCCTGGTCTTGCACCCGAAACTGCATCTGCAACCTGTGTAAGAACTGCATAGACACTTTGATATTCAACTTCTTCATGATGAGCTTCGATAGCATTAACAACTATTTTGCTTTCACCATTTTTTCTTGCTACATTAGCACCGAGACTGGCATGTGAACCATCATATTCGTGATCTATTGCTTTCCCAAGGTCATGCAGAAATCCGCAACGACGCGCTAATTCCTGATCAAGATTTAACTCGGTAGCAAGAATTCCACAAATCCAAGCTGCTTCCATAGAATGGCGAAGAATATTTTGTCCGTAACTTGTACGGTATTTTAATCTTCCAATAAGTTTTACTATGTTTGGTGAGATGTTATGAATATTTGTTTCCATACAGGCTTTTTCACCGATTTTAATGAGATTGCTATCCATTTCTTTCGTAATTTTTTCGATTACTTGTTCGATACGTCCCGGATGAATTCTGCCATCCGTAATCAATTTTTCAAGAGCAAGACGAGCAATTTCTCTTCGAACTGGGTCAAAGCCTGAAAGAACTACAGCTTCCGGAGTGTCATCGATGATCAAATCTATTCCTGAGGCTTGTTCAAAAGCTCTGATATTCCTACCTTCTCTACCGATTATTCTTCCTTTCATTTCATCATCCGGAAGTGAAACAACAGAAACAGTTGATTCAGAAACATAATCTACAGCAACTCTTTGAATAGCTGTAGAAAGGATACCCGCGACAAGCTGGTCAGCTTCAGCTTTAGTGTTATCGGCTATCCTGCGAATCTCTTTTGCAGCTTCATTACGAGCTTTATTTTTTAGATTGTTTTTCAGTATTTGGATTGCTTCATCGCGAGATAGTCTGGCAATTTCGGATAATTTTATGTTCTGCTGTTCAATCAGCTCATCAAGTTCTTCTTTTTTGGAAACTATCTCAACTTCTTTAGCTTTGTTTTCTTTTTCAAATTCCTGAAGTTTATTTTCTTTCTTATCAAGATTTTCCAATCTGTTATCAAGTTTAATAACACGTTCGTTATATTCTTTTTCCAACGTATAAATCTCACGTTTACGTGTATTAATTTCTTCTTCATATTCTTTTTGAACTTTATACCATTCTTCTTTAGCTTCTAAAATAGCAGCTTTCTTTAGATTTTCTGTTTCGTGTTTTGCATCATCAATTATCTTCTTCGCAAACTCATTTGAAGAAAGAATCTTTTTATCAGCAGAAGATTTCTTTACGAAATTTATGATCATAGAAATAAAAAGCCCAATCAGAAATGCACTTCCAATGTAAATCATATTTATATTTTCCATTACTTACCTCACTTCAATCTATTATTTTACCCGCGATACCGTGTACCATGTACTTCTGGAACCTTGGAACAAGGTGGACGTCTACCGTTTTTTGCTTTGCATCTCCAGATCATGTCAGGTTCATGCGCCACAAAGGGCTTGACTTCCTATTCATAATTGGTTCTGAATATCGATAATATCACGAATACCGCAGGCAATTATTTTTCACTAATTTCTATATTATCCAACAGATTATTGATCTGTTCAAATTTTTCTGATAAATTCTTATAATCATCAATTTCAGAAAGATATTTTTCCGTCATTGATAAAGCATAAAGAACTAATAATTTATTTTGATCTACTGTATTGAACCTTTCGTTCAACTTCTCCAATTGGTTCTCTACATATTCAGCTGTCTCTATCAATTTTTCAGGTTCGTCACTTCTAAAATAATATGTTCTACCTAAGATCTTAATTTCAATAGATTTCATTGATCTTTATAAATCATTCAATTGATTGAAAATACTGTCAATTTTAGTTGATGCCTCTTTCATTTTATTATTATAGTCATCTAACTGATCGCGAAGATTTCTGTTTTCATTTTTCAAGAATTCAACTTCTTCCTTTTGCTTGTTGTCAGATTCGACTAATCTTAATAATTTATCTTCATTTTCATTTTTGAATTCACTAAGAATAGCATTTTGCTTTTCGAGTTCTGTTTTAGCAACAATTGCATCAGCATATTTGCTTTTTATTTCAGTATAACTATTTATTAATTTTTGAATTTTTTCATCCAGACTAAGTACCGGTCTCTCTTCCATGTTTACCTCATCTCAGCATTGTATGAATTTTTTAAAGCACTAATAACCTTTTTTAGAATATTATTAATGTATTCATCCGTCAAGGTTTTTGTATCTGAACTGAACACAAGGCTAAAAGTAAGACTGTGAAATCCCTCTTTGATATTTTTTCCTGCAAATTCATCAAAAAGCACAATTTTAGAAATACTTTTTTTTCCTATTTTTCTTATGGTTTCGATTATATTAACATATTTATGTTCTTTTGAGATCACAAATGAAATATCTCGTAGAATTGGTGGAAATTTTGGAATATTCTCAAAAATCGAATCGCTAAAAATATCCATTGCAAAAATGGCATCAAGATCGATATCAAAAGCAAATATGGGAATATCAATATCATATTTAACAGCAATTTTAGGATCTATCTTACCCAAGCTGGCAATTATCTTTCCGCCTGTTATTATTGAAGCCCCTATTCCTGGTTGATAGTAGGGTTCATCTGACATTTTATATTCACAATTTTCTACCTTCAATTCAGCAAAAATACTTTCTGTTATTCCTTTCACATCAAAGAAATCTATCTGTTCAGAACTATCTTTCCAATAAACAAGATCAAGTTCTCCTGAAAGGATTCCGGATAAGTGCAATCTCTCAGTTGCAAGTTTTTCATCTTTCCTAGTAAAAACTTTTTTCAATTCGAAAATTCTAATATTTTTTTGCCCGTGATTTATATTATAAAGTGCATTTTTAAGAAGACT
>JAUVKM010000225.1 GCA_030596265.1 Candidatus Cloacimonadota bacterium | reverse complement strand
GGTAAAAATCAACTCATTTCTTTAAATATTGATAAAGAAGTTGTAGACCCTGACGATATAGAAATGTTAGAAGACCTTGTAATTGCCGCCGTAAATGAAGCTCATGAAAAAATTGCAAAATCCAGCGAAGAAGAAATGGGTAAACTTACTGGTGGTTTAAAAATTCCTGGAATGTTTTAATACTTATTTTGAAAATTGAGATGATTTTAGTAATTAAGGGTGAGATATAATGTTTAATGGTTTTTTAGAGGATCTTGTTAATAACTTAAAAAAACTTCCCGGAATTGGTTCTAAAACAGCACAGCGATTGGCAATACATCTAATAAGTAAAGAAAAAGTAGATGCAATAAATTTAGCTGAATCCATAAAAGATGCAGTACAGAGTTATAAGAATTGTTCAATTTGTAACATGCTCTCGGAAACAGATCCTTGCAGATTTTGTGAAGATACAACAAGAATAACCAATGTACTCTGTGTTGTAGAAAACACTCAAGATGCTTATTTAATCGAGAACCTTCATGAATATAAAGGTAGATATTTTGTATTGAACGAACTTCTCTCTCCACTCGACGGAATTGGTCCGGATGAGATTAATTTTCCAAAATTGGAAAAGATCATTAATTCTGATAATGTCGATGAAATAATTTTAGCACTGAATCCTTCGGCAGAAGGTGAAAGCACAATAAATTTTTTAGCGTCACAATTTGAAGGGAAAAATGTTAAGATCACGCGTTTATCTACGGGACTTCCATTTGGTGGAGACATCGAGTATACCAGTTCGCTTACATTGAGCAACGCATTTAAAAGAAGATATTCGGTAACAGAATAGTGCACAAAAAAATTACATTCATTCTTATATTTGCTTTAAATAGTTTCATAATGAACTTAAATGCAGAATCAATTAACGAAAGTGTGATCTTATTGCATGGACTTGGTGACGTTAAACTTTCTATGTTAAAATTGGAAAGTGCGTTGAAAGATGAAGGATATATAACTAAGAATATTGGTTACTTATCAACTGGAGAAACCATTGAATCCTTAGCTGATAAGGAATTATCGGAAATTGTAGAAAAATATAAGAAAATTGGATTTAATAAGATTCATTTTGTTACACATTCAATGGGTGGTTTAATTGTAAGATATTATCTTCAAGACCACACTCTCCCAGAAGGAAGCCGCATTATTATGTTGAGTCCACCTAACCATGGATCAGAAGTTGCCGATCATTTTCAGGAGAGTAAATTCTATAAACTAATAGTTGGTGAAGTGGGACAGGAGTTAACAACAGATTCCAATATTTTAACTGATCTTAAACCCATAGTTCCGGAAGTAGGAATTATAGCAGGTAATAAAAGCTCTAATCCATATTTTTCTAGGATAATCCCGGGTGAAGATGACGGCAGAGTTGCTGTTGATAATACAAAACTTACTGAAATGAAAGATTTCATCGTTGTTCACAGCACTCATCTTACTATTAAATATAATGATGATGTTATCAAGCAAACTGCATATTTCCTAAAAAATGGAAAATTTCTGCACACCGAGAAAGAATAAATAAATTATGAAACAACTAATTAATTTAATTTTTACTATCTTGATTTTTTTAGTATTAATATCATGTGGACACAAGAAGAATCCCACAGGTGGGAAAAAAGATACGATTCAACCGGAAATTGTTTCAGTGATTCCCGATGAATACAGTGACATCACAGATTCAGATATCGAAGTTATTTTTTCTAAACTTATCGAACGGAATACAATTCTATCTGGAATTTATATATATCCTCCAATTTTAAAAAAGAAATATAGTTGGAATGGAAACATTTTAACAATAAAAATATTAGAAGAATTAGAAAAAAATACAAACTACTACTTCAATTTCTCTAAGAAGATTAAAGGTGAACATGGCAATTTTCTAAATACAAGCAGTTCATATATTTTTGCAAGTGGGAAGCTGAATGCAAATCGTATTTCCGGAAGCTTTTTATTTGAAGAAACTGAAGATAAATACAAACCTATACAGATGACGGTATTAACAGCAGATTCAATTGAAATCTTCTCCCAGGAAGCTTTAGGAGAGACATACTCAATTGAAGACCTAAATAATGTGGAACATATTATTCATGCATATATTGATAAAAATACAAATAAAAAATATGATAACGAAAGTGAACCGTATTTCCAAAATTCAATTGATCCTGTTAATTCAACAACAATGAATATTTATCTTGCCTATGCAGATACTATAAAACCACAATTAAAATCTACAAGTGTGATTTCTAATAATAGTATCAATGTTACATTCTCCGAACCAATTAGTTCATTTTCCCAAGTATCCATAAGAACAGCTGATTCATTGGAATCGAAAGTATTCATAAAAGCTCAATATCTTTTCAAGGATGAATTAGCCCTTCTTACCTCAGATTTAGATACACTAAAATATAAAATTAACATTATTGATATTTTAGATGCAAAAGATAACCTGACTTCAGAAGGTTTACTTCTATTTGATGGATCTGTGTTGCAGGATATAATTCCTCCGGTAATTATTTCATCAAACCCACGCACAGGATCTTCAGTTAATTCTTTCCTACCCAAAATTTCAGTAATATTCTCTGAGATCATAATGGAAGATGATGTTGAAACAGAATTAATAGAAGTTGAAACCGGAAATATTGAAAATATTATTGTCCTTAGTAAGAACTCAAAGCATTACATTTTTGGTTCCCAGCATAGGTTAAATAACTATTCATCATATAAGTTTACAATACAGGCAAAAGATATTAGCGGGAATATGATGACTAAGCCGCTTGAGATAATTTTTCTGCCAATTGTAAGAAAAGTGGATAAAGATTGAAACCAATACTAACAACTAACATATAGAGGTGGAAAGAGATAAGTGCATGCTAAAGTTATCTTGAAATATCATCTGATAATATTTAACTTATTATAATTCAATTAGATAAGATATAGAAAGCAAAAATTTCTTGACATAATATTTGAATAAAATTCATTTAGGCATGTTCATTAATATAAGAATAGAATGTGATAATTTAAAATGAGTGTTACTATCGCAAATAAGTAAGTTAATTAAGTTTAACTAAATGTGTGAAAAAAAAATCTAGGGAGAAAAAAAATGAAAAAAATTGTATTGTTTATGTTAGTATTAGTGTTTGTATCAACATTATTTGCACACGATGCGTGGATGAGGTTTCCACTTATAGGAGCTGACACACCAGAAGATGATGCTGGATTTAGGGCAGATTATATGAGTCTTGGCTGGTGGGGAGCCGATTATGGTTTCCATCTTGACCTTTCTACTGGACATGGTTATAATGATGTTGCCATTAACTTAGCGCATGCTTTTAAAACTATTCCAATTGGTCCTGTTACTTTCCTTTTTGGTAAAGATGAAGTTCCTTTTGGTAGAATTACTAATCCATCTGGATTTGCTAACCTTAACTACATCCGTGGGCACTGGTGGGGAAGCCATATCCGTAATACAGAGTGGATGTTTCAATTTAAAGGTGATGTAGCGAAAGTTAATTGGCAAGTATATATGGCAAATGAGTATAATTATTGGATGGGTGCTACTGATTTTGATTACAGTGCAATGAATGCTGGGATGAAACTAGGTTATAATGTTGCTGGTGCCGATGTTAATTTTGCTCTTAAAATGAATACACTTGGAAAAGAGGATGTAGATTCTACAATGGATTGGGCTTTTGGTGCTGATTATACAGCAGCAGAAATGGTTGCATTAGCTCTTCAAGTTGCAACAAGAGATGATGGTAATGATGATACAGATGACATAGGCTATTATGTTATTCTTAATTATGCTCCTGGTTTTGATGCTCCTGTTGTTGGAAATATCAAACCTTACTTTGGTTATGCTACAAAGTGTGGTGTTGATGGAAACTGGAATGATGAGAATGATATGTTCTTCGGTCTTAATATGACACCAGTAGAAAATGTAA
>JAUVKM010000277.1 GCA_030596265.1 Candidatus Cloacimonadota bacterium | reverse complement strand
CAAGATAATCATCAATTGAAACAGGATCGATGATACCACAATTACGCAGGACTATTCTTTTTTGTTTCTTATAAGTTTTATTCTCACTTCCCTTAATAACATTTGAAATTATCACATTTTCTTCGACTGGTTTACCTTTAGAAAACGCATCAATAATATTCCCAACATTCTCCACAGTAACATCACCGTATGTGATAGATTTTTTCTCTTCTTCGTAAATTTCTACAAGGGGCTCAACAAAACACATTCCAATACAAGCTGTCTTTTTTACTGTAGCATCGATACCATTTTTCTTAATATGTTTTAGTATAGCTTCATAAACTTCACCAGCACCAGCTGCTAATCCACAGCTTGCTAAACCGACTTTTATTACTAAACTCAAATCATCCCCCTATTTGTATTTCTTTAATATCTTCCCAATTGAATCGGGAGTTAATCTGCCGTATGTATTATCATCGACCATGATAACGGGAGCAAGGCTGCAACAACCAAGGCAGGCAACTGGTATTACCGTGAAATTTCCATCTTTAGTTGTATCTTCCTCTCCTGATAGATCCAACTGATTATTGATCTCATTCATGATGGAATTCGCATCGGAAACATGACAGGCGGTTCCTTTACATACTCGAATGATGTGCTTCCCTTGTGGTTTTAATCTGAACATTGTATAAAATGTTGCAACACCGTAAATGTGTGCAAGCTTGATCCCTGTTTTTTCTGAAATGTAACTCATCACTTCTTTTGATAAGTATCCTTCGATATCTTGAGCATTTTGTAGAAGTGGAATCAAAGCACCTTTTTTCCCAATAAATTTGTTAATTGCAATATCAATCTCGGTTTTAAATTTCATAATTAATTATGCTCCCCCAAAGATCCTATTTGAAAGCAGGTTTTTAAAAACAGGAATTGTATGTCAAATGTTTTTTGATTTTGTATATTCTAAGCAAACTAATGTAACTTAACAATAATAATTAGTTTTATAAAGTTAAATAATAAAAATCCATGTTAGTAGAATAAAATGTATTCTATATCTAAGAAATAATTATTCAAAAGGAATAAGATATTTTTAGATAAACTTGCCGATGGCTATATTCATTTTTCTCATTAATATTATTATTAGCAGAGTTATACCCCAGATAAATATAGCTGCGTTTTTTAAATTGCCAGCGAAGATTAGAAAATAACCCTACATGTTGTGAATAATCGTGAACTTCATAATTTGAATCGGTATAAGTATGTTCATAATTATTAAATCGAATACCACTTGTAAGATCAAGATCATTAGAAAGACTGAGTGATATATCCATATTTGCAAGCCAATAATTATCATCAACAATATCAACATCAGGAACGTTAAAATATGCCATGTTATCAGCAGTTATTGTGTAAGAGATGTATTTATAAATGATACCTCTTAATCCAAATTGAAAATAGCGTCCATGGTAATCATTATGGAGTTTATAAATTATGTAATTCACATAATTAATTCCAATAAAGGCACTAAATAATTTGGGTTTGCTCCAGGTTGTTTGTAGGCTTACTTGATATTTATTGAAATATTTTTCTGACCATAATTCTTTTACTGATACGCAATCAAGCTCAAAATTTAAATGATAATTAAATTTCAAGTTTAGATCAAAATGTGCATATCGTTCTAAAAGTTTACTGGTTCGATTATCAATCTCTTCGGAAGCATTGATATTTGATGTGATTGATCGCAAATGATCATTGCTAAATTCCCTTATCAAAGAAGAATTAAGATTCCAACCATAATAATCATCCTCATAGATATTTCCCATATCAACTGCATAATCTTTGCTCATTTGTTTTGCGCTTAAGGTGAAATTGAAATCATCATTTTTGTAATCATATCCTGCAATGCCAAAATATCCATTGCTTGTATCATTTTCACGTGTATTTTTGGTTGAGAGGTTGAAGTCGAGCCAGATATATTGATTTTTTCTAAATTCCCAACTTGGTTTTAAATGAAGAACTTCATTATGATAATCTTTATTCATTCTATTAAGAAGTGTAAATTGGAAGTTGAAGTTATCTGTTGAAGGTTTAATTGCTATAATATTATATAAATCATTAGAATCAACAATGATATTGCCTAAAGTAACCTGTTTTACTTTGGAAGAGAGTACTCCATATGTAAGATTGTCAGTTCTTCCAGTAAATTTTACTGCATAATCTGGTTGCACGATCTGCCTTGAATAGAATAACTTTGAATTCACGCCAAGGGCATTAAGATCTTCAATGAAGAAATATCTATTTTCTGAGTAAAATGAAGCATATTTAGAATTAAAATTGTTTGTTTCATCGTCAATTGGTACATCTGAGAAATCAGGATTATAAGTGAATTTCAGTTTTGAAGATGAGGTGGGTTTAACTGAAAGATCAAGACCAAAACTTTCATAATTAAATTTTGTATCATTTTTGATCAGATCAGATTTTACAATAGAAAATGGTCGTAAATAAAAATTTCTATCCCTACGGATTTCTTTGTTAATCGTAATGTCTATTGCGTTTCTAAAATAATCCTTTCCCATCTGAGTTGTTAGGAATGGGGCAGTATAGTATTTATCATCATTTTTTAAAAAACGAGATAGAATTATTTTCCAATTATAAGGTGGTTTTCCATTAAATCGCAGATCTTTAAAAGGGATTTTCATTACAATAATCCATTCAGAGTTCAGATTAGTTGATGAATATTCGTAGTTACTGTTCCAATCATAATCTAGAAAGTGTGAAGTAGAACGTACAAAATCCGATTTATTTTCAAGAGGGAACGCTATAAATCCATAAGCATAATAATTTATTTGATCAGTGATTATTTGTACGCAAAGTTGATCTGCCTGTGCAGAAACATCATAAGAAGAATACTTTCCAATTATGAAATTATGGTCTGTTTTAGCTTTCCATGAAAAATATAGATTTTCCTTATCATGCCAGATCCAACAGTTTGTTTCAAGTAGAATACTGGATGAATCGGGTGGAATGCTGCAAAGGAAATTACTAATTTGATTTTGCTTTGAATACACTGGATTATCAGAATAAGGAACATTGAGTGCATAACAGAATGTACTTATTATTA
>JAUVKM010000220.1 GCA_030596265.1 Candidatus Cloacimonadota bacterium | reverse complement strand
CTACCAAATTGTGCCAGTGAAATATCTTTGATCTTATAATCCATGATTATTCCCCACTTTTATCTTCTATTTTTATCTTCTATTGTCTCTACGACTATTATCTCGTCTGTTGTCTCTACGGCTATCGTTTCTTCCATAATTGCTTCTTGGAGCAGGGGCAAGTTTTGGACCACTTCCAGGTTTATGCTCAGGATTTCCATCTACATCTTTCATTGTAAGCTTTACTTTACCTCTATCAAAACCGATAAATTTCACATTCACTTTATCACCAAGTTTTAACATATCTCCTACATTAGCAACACGATCTTTGTGCAATTGAGAAACATGCACCAAACCTTCTTTTGTTTCACTCATGAATTTCACAAATGCTCCATAAACTTCAATACGAGTAACTTCACCAACATAAATTTTATTCATTTCAGGATCTGAAACAATATCTGTAATTATTGCTTTTGCTGTTGCAATTGAATCTTTATTAGCTGATGAAATACTAACCGTTCCATCATCATCAATGTTCACATCAGCACCTGTTGTCTCAATTATATGCTTGATCATTTTTCCACCTGAGCCAATTACAGCACCAATTTTATCAGGATCAATTTTGATTGATTCAATACGAGGAGCGGTTTCAGCTAAATCAGCACGTGGTTCTGGAATTGTTTCAATGATTTTATCTAAAATATAGAAACGGGCAGTTTGCGCTTTCTCAAGAGCTATTCCCATAATCTCTTTTGTTATACCTTCTATTTTGATATCCATTTGCATTGCTGTAATACCATCTTTTGTTCCGGTTACTTTGAAATCCATATCACCAAGGTGATCTTCTAAACCTTGAATATCAGTAAGAACAACAAAATCATCACCTTCCTTGATAAGCCCATTTGCAATTCCTGCAACCGGTTTTTTTAGTGGTACACCTGCAGCCATCAAAGCTAAAGTTCCACTACAAACAGTTGCCATTGAAGATGATCCATTTGATTCCAAAATTTCTGATACAACACGAAGTGTGTATGGAAAATCATCTTTGGATGGCATCATCGGAAGCAGGGCACGTTCAGCCAAGGCTCCATGACCATATTCTCTACGTCCAGGGCCTCTCATAAATCCGGCTTCCCCAACACTGAATGGAGGAAAATTGTAGTGAAGATAATATGATTTTTTGTATTCTTCTGCCAGCCCATCAATGATCTGTTCGTCACGGCTATTTCCTAAAGTTACAGTTCCCAATGATTGTGTTTCACCACGTGTAAAAAGTGCCGAACCGTGAACGCGTGGAAGAATATCCAATTCACAAGTTATTGGTCGAATATCGTCCATTCCTCTGCCATCGGCTCTATGATTATCATGCAAAATAGCATTACGAACAGATTTTGCAAAAACTTCATCAAAAGCATTCTTAAAATTCCGTTCCTGCTCAGCAAATTTTTCACCGAGTTCCTCAGCATTTTTTTCCATCATCTCTTTTTTAATTGCATCAATAGCTTCATAACGTTCTAATTTGCCATGAATATGAGCAGCTTTATCAATTGCTTTTCCAAAATCTTTTTCAACTTTGTTAACAATTTTCTCAGGTGTAACATCCAGTATAATTTCCATTTTTTCTTTACCGGAATCTTTAACGAATTCTTCCTGGAAAGCAACGAGTTCTTTAATAACTTCGTGACCAGCATAGATAGAATTCATTATCATTTCTTCCGAAACTTCTTTGGCTCCCGCTTCTATCATTACAACTGCAGATTTTGTGCCTGCTACATCCAAATCGAGAACAGATTCTTCAAATTGCTGTACTGTGGGATTGATTACAATCTCATCATTCACAACACCTACTTTCACACTGGCGCAAGGTCCGTGGAATGGAATATCAGAAATTGAAAGAGCAGCAGATGCCCCTAAGATTCCTAACATACCAGGATCGTTCTCTCCATCATAAGAAAGTACAGTTACAACAACGTGAACTGCATTTCTAAATCCTTTTGGAAAGAGTGGTCTTATTGGTCTATCGATAAGACGTGCATTTAATGTAGCCTGAGTGGTGGGTCTAGCCTCTCTTTTAAAGAAACCACCGGGAATTTTACCGGAAGCATACATTTTTTCTATAAAATCTACTGTTAATGGGAAAAAATCTGTTCCTTCCCTTGCTTCCTTAGAAGCAGTTGCTGTAACTAATACGCTGGTTTCACCATAAGTGATAAAAACAGAACCGTTGGCTTGTTTCGCCATTCTGCCAGTTTCCATTGTTAATGTTTTACCGGCAATTTCGATTGACTTTTTCTTAATGTCAAAATTGTGCATTTTTTCTCCTTTTTTAATTTGGGCAAAGCCCATTTTTTGTTTCGGCTTTATTAAAGCCCTTTTTCACGGAGATTAAAGCAATAGACTAAAGTCAGAATTACTGAACTTAGCTTATTGCTCCATTCCTCCGCATCTCATTTTCTTGTTTATATTTTAATAATTAACTAGTGTATGAATATTTAAACTACTTTCTTTTGTTAAGGTTTTTCTTCTAAAAAGTAAAGAAAGGGGTTATATCCCCTTTCTGTTAACTCCAAAAAATATATTATTTCCTGAGTCCAAGTGCTTTTATCAACTTACGGTAACGTACAATATCTTTTTTCATGATATAGTCGAGTAATCTTCTTATCTGACCGATAAGTTTGAGTAGACCGCGACGTGTATGATAATCCTTTTTATGGATTTTCAAATGTTCTGTGATCTCTTTAATACGAGTTGTTAATAAAGCAACCTGAACTTCAGGTGATCCAGTATCTGAATCATGGAGTTTAAACTCTGCCATGATAGCCATTTTGGCTTCGGTATTTAATGCCATTTAATACCTCCTTTTGTTTTTGCTTTTTATAAGCAGAAACAACAGAAAAATCAAAGGTTTCTTTGTAAAGGATTTTCTTTATGCCCTTATAGAAAGCCAATCGGCGTTACTAACTTTTTATTTTTCAAATTGAAATTCATACTATTTATTTTATATTCTATTAATGAATAATATATTGACATAATCCTGCTGCAAAGAATTTTAAAAAGCAATTAGTTAATATATGTAGGAATGTAATGAAGAAGAATATAATAAGAATCATAAGAATTATGCTTAGCCATTGGGGCTATCTGGTCTCAGGGTTATTTTTCATGTTAGGATTTGCACTATTCAGCGGCACAAGTGTCACTCTGGCAATTCCATTAATGGATAACGTATTTAAATCATCATCAAATCAGATTTTATATAACGATGTCACATCCTTTTTTGTGGCAATTCAAAATTCCATTACACAATTTATCACCACTAATGGCAGCTTTTTCCAGTTTACAAATAAAGAAGCCCTAGAACCTCTTCTTGATAATTTAAATACAATTATGTTACATACTGATTCACATTTACTCTTATGGATTATCAGTGGAGCTATGATCTCTATTATAATCTTGAAAAATATCTTTTTTTATGGGCAACGAGTGCTTTTTGCTAACCTGCGGGGACGCACTATAAAGGATATCAGAGATTTAATTTACAAAAAATATCTTTATCAATCTTTAGCATTTTTTAGTGAGAATAAAGTTGGAGATTCTCTTGTTCGTATGGTCTCCGATGTTCAGATCATTGGAAATTTTTTTGTAAATTCTCTTTTTAATTCACTGAGAGAATTCTTGCTTATAATTATTTTTGCATGGATCGCTTTATTACTGAATCCAAAATTATTTCTCATAAGCTTGGTTCTACTTCCGATATTCAGTTTTGTAGTTCATCTTCTTGGTAATAAAATTAAGAAATATTCCAAACGTATCCAACAACAATCGTCTAATATGTTTTCCAACGTAGAAGAAAAACTTAACAGCATGCGTATTGTTAAAGCATTTTCCCGCGAACAATATGAGATGGAAATATTTAAAGAGATCAATAATAAACATTTTAAATTCTGGAGAAAATCGAGAATATATCATGCTTTTAATATCCCTTTATCAGAATTAAATAGTGTCATTACGGGTGTAATAGTACTAATGATTGGTGGTTATCAGGTTCTTGATCCTAATGTAAATTTTTCTATAGGAACTTTTTTCGCTTTTATGCTGGCAATCTTTTCAATGCTGCATCCGATGAAAGCTATCACAAAAGCATATACAAATATCAGAAAGGCACTTGTTTCACTAGAGAGAATTTCCGAAATATTAAATAGA
>JAUVKM010000162.1 GCA_030596265.1 Candidatus Cloacimonadota bacterium | reverse complement strand
AATTTAGAAATAATAGATACAGGAAAGTGTGAGAGTATTTAAAGTTTTTGTGTAAATAAAACCCTCGTCTTCGTCATCATATTCATATTCAATTTCAAATTCTGTGTTCTTGAACGAGATATCAAGCGAGTATCGATCTGTAATTAAACCAGTTCCTAACGAAAAAGCATTGCCGACAACCTGTTCTTCATTATTATCCATAAATAACGTGGGATAGGTTTGAGCTCCAATTCTAAGCGGGATAACAGCAAAATCCCAGATATCGGTGAAGAAGTATTCTGCACCGAATCGAAGCTGGTTCAGATCCTGGTTTTCAATAATAATTAATTCATCTTCTTCTCCCGTGTCCAAACCGATCAAATCTGCATAATCCTCTTTCAGAGTGGTTTCTCCATATTCTCTGGATTCCATATCAACTGCCAACGTGAGGTTATCACCCAAACGATATGAAGCACCAAATCCATACATCAAAGGCATTCCCAGAATGTAGGAATTGGTGGATTCAACAGATTCGGGTTCGTATATAATTCCATTATCATCTGTATATTCTTCTAATAAGAATTCTTCATCAATGTTCAAATTAAAAGGTGTTTTTATTACCAAACCGATCTTAAGAGGAAAGGGATTGCTCAAGTAATTAAAATCCAGCATTGTACCACCAACAAAATTCACTCCGGAAAAAGTCAAATCGGATCTATCATAATAATCCCAATAATAATAATATCCCACTGAATCTACTTCAACTATATCCTTAGTTTCCAAGTAAGCTTCACCCACCCACAGGTTGACAGCTACTCCCAATGAAAATATCGATGCCAGTCTATTTGCGAGTCCAATAGTGATCGTACTCGCTCCGCCTTCAGAAAAAGTTTCGTGTAAATACTCCGTAGATTCGTTTGTTTCTTCAAAGTGGTAATATGAATATAGATCGAGTTGTCTTTGCAAACCAAGGGCAGCAACAAACCGTTTACCGGAAAATTCGAATGGATATACTCCGCTCAAGAAGTTCAGAATGCCGTGTTCGTCTTCATAAGTTTCGGTACAACAACCAAAATCGATTTCATATTTTTCTACGAGTCCCCTTGCCACAACAGATGCTTCTGGTTCATCTAACTGGGTAAGTCCGGCAGGATTCCAGGAAATTGCAGTTGCATCATCAGCCACCCCGATAAAAGCTCCTCCCATTCCTGCCGCTCTGGCACCTACTCCAGTGAAGTTCCAATCCGGACCCAGGTTCAGATCAAGCTGGGCAAAGGTAAGACTCGAAATAAACAGTATTAAAAAAATATGTACTAATTTCATACTCTCTCCTTAAAAGTTCTCAAATAATTTTCCCCATATTTAGAAATAGATAATTCCGGAAAAAATAAATTTTAGATATGTGTTTTCTTGAGTACCGGAAGTACATCTATCATTTTCATTTACTGCCATTGTGAATGCTGTATCAAGAGCAAATTTTTCAAAGATTAGACCTGTTCCCAAAGATACTCCAGCACCAATAATTGGATCATTATTAATATCAACCATAAGGGTTGGAACAGATTGGTAGCCAACCCGGAAAGGAACAACTGCAAAATCTGAAACAATAAGGTATTCAGCACCGACTCTGAATTGGTTAAGATCATCTTCATGTGCATTTATATTACTTTTACCATAAGCTCTGGTTTCATAATCTAAAGCCAGAGTAAAGTTATCACCCAAACGGTAGGATGCACCAAAACCAAGCATAGATGGCATTTCATTTTTAACTGTACCTTCTGTTTCCCATTCTTCATAAAAATAATCACCCAGTTCCCAAATTTCTTCTTCAGTTATTAAGCCATTTTCTTCGGCTTCAAGGTCAAATGCAGTTCTGTAAGTTATTCCCAATTTCAATGGAACTGGATTTTCCAAGTTATCTAAATTAATCATTCCCCCAAAAATCATATTAAAACCTGAGAAAGTTTGTTCATATTCATAAGTTCCTTCATAACTATACCATTCATCCCAGTAAGAGTCATAATCATATTCATAATATCTCTCATCGTATTCCAGATTCCCAAACCACATATTAGCTGCCAAACCTACCGATAAGAAAGGCAATGCCTGGTATCCAGCTCCAAATGTAAACGTATCGGCACCTCCGGTAGATTGAATTTCAGTACTTCCACTTTTAAAATCTTCAAAAAGGTTTATTGGTTTTTGATACGCAGCAGCTAACACCAATTTACTATCCATAAAAGGAAAAGCTGCACTGGCAAATTCCAATACAAAGTTAGATTTTGTGTTTTCCCAATCCCCTAAAACCGATTTTGTTGAATTAAATTTCGAAACGATGGAAACTTCCGGACGATATAACTGAGTTAACCCGCCTGGATTCCAAACAACAGCAGTAGCATCATCAGCCACACCGATGAACGCTCCACCCATACCGGCAGCTCTTGCTCCAGCACCGGTTATGTTCCATCTTGCATTTAAAGATACTGTTAAAACTACAACTAAAATAAAAAAAATTATTTTTTTCATTTTCTTCCCCCTTTATTTTACAATTACTTTATCCTCACTTTCAATTTTACTTATATTACCAATTGGTTTGGCAATCGACATTTTCTCTTGCACTTGAATAACAATAAGCTCACCAAGCGGAGTAACATTTCTACCAAGAACTTCTTTCGTTACAGGATGATAATATTTTTTGCCTTCTTTATAAACTACACATTTTGTTCCTTTGCGAACTCCCACACTGCTTCCAATGCTTAAAATTATTTGATCTTCTTCAACTTCCATAACAATTCCCTCAACCAAAGGCAGATCATTATAAATATCAATTGCGACCTGTTCTACCAGATTCTCGATAGTTTCGATATTTGTATTACCGGAATTTGCTTCTTTAGCTACAATAAGTACACTTGTTTCAGTATCAATCCCGCGCGCACTAACCTTCACGAACCCGATCTGCATATTGATACTTCCTAATATTATCAAGTCTGCTCCTGCAAGTTTCCCTACCTTAATAGCAGTTTCTTCATCCACAAATCCGCTTAATCCAAGTTTTTGTTCTTCCATGATCTTATCAAGTGCACTTCTTTCGATAACCCTGAATCTTCTCAAATTTACGAGTTGTATTATCAATTTTTCCGTAACTGAATCAGTAAGATATTTTGCATCCTCATTGCTGCTAAATGGAAGTACGGCAACTGACAGCCTTGAACCAACCTGAGTCACTTTAGAAGGGTCATAAGTTAAAGCACCCAAAGGAAGTGTTCTTATTTCACTTCGTTGCTCTTTCAGTTTATCAAGTTTAGCTCTTTCTGCATCTAGTTCTTTCTTTTTACGAGCAATATCTTTTTCCATCTTTTCAAGTTCTTTTTTTGCTTTTTTCTTTTTCTCTTTATCAATTTGTTTTTGCTCCTCATCTATATCTTTCTGCTTCTGAGCAAGTTCTTCCTCTTTTATTCTTTGTTCTTCGAACTCCTGTTGTCTTCTTGCAAGTTCTTCTTGTTCTTTTTGTTGTTCTTGCTTCTTAATCAGGTCGTCTTTAAGATCTAATTGATCTCCTTTATAGCTTAATTTTTCAATATATTCTTTAGTTCTCTTTTCCTTTTTATATGCATAAGAAAGTTGCAATTCACCCATTGCATCATCGAATTCACCTAAATTAAAATAACATATACCAATATCTCTATGAGGATAATATTTGATAAATCGTGTACCATAAGTTCTTTTTCTTTTTGCATCTTTAAATTCAAGTGACATTGCACTTTTCAATTCTTCAATCGCTCTCTCCCATTCACCTTTCTCCATAAATTTTACACCTTTATCATAATAAGTATAGAATTTTTCAATTGCTTTAATTGGTGATACTACAAAGAAAAAAGAGAAAATTATAATTAATGTAATGGTTCTTTTCATTCCTATCCTCCGTTATATTCAATAAAATGAACTCGAACTAAACAAAATAAGTAATGCTTTTAAAATAAGTCAATTAAATTGTATTTAACGAACACTATTTAGAATAGATTTCAGAGATCAGAAGTCAGAAGTCAGATTTACGATTTGAGATTGGAGAAGCATTTGTCATTCTGAGGATGAACCTACATAGACATTCGACGACTTGTCGCGGCGTATCCGGCAACTGCCGGAGTAGACGGAAGAATCTCAGATTTTGTAACTTATCATAACATAAGAAGCGGTTGAAAGAAATGATTTGAGATTTACGATATACGATTTGAGATTTAAGAATGGAAAAAAGAAAGGAATATTAGAAGCCGTAGAAAGAATTAACTCACCCTGCTATCCCTCTCTTCAAACGCAAGAGAGGGACTGTCCAGTCCTAAATATGGTTGACACTTATTTTTGTATTTTCTCCCTAAAGAGCAACCTGCAGGTTGCTCTTTATGCTGCTTTCTTATCATCATTTTTATTATAAACTTCTGTAGGGGTTTTATAAGCAAGACTTAAATGAGGACGCTCCTCATTATAAATACTTATTGCTTCTTTTACCGCTTTTCTGATTGATTCAGTATTTTGAAATGTCTGGTCTAAAAGAAATTCCTGTTTCAAGATTCCCATTATTCGCTCCATCACAGCATTGTCATAAGGATTCCCCTTAGCTGACATACTTATTTTGGTGCCTTGCTTTTTCAGTTTATCTGTATATTTGAAACTACTGTATTGTATTCCTCGATCAGAATGATGGATCATTCCGACTTTAGCAGTATCGTCAATCTGTCTAAAGCTTATTTTCAACGCTTTTAAAGGACCTTCTAATGATAAATTATCAGAAACATAAAAACCTAATATCTTGCGAGAATAAAGATCACTTACTACAGACAAATATGAAAATCCACCTATACGCCGAATATAGGTTATATCTGAAACTAATACCTGATTCGACTTTGTTATTTTCAAATCTTTTATCAGATTCGGATATATCTTGTTGCCGTGATTAGAATTAGTTGTGCAATACCTGCTGCGTTTTCGTTCAATTAACAATGAATTATTACGCAACAGAGCAAACAAAGCGTCTCTGCCAATCTTACAGGGTAACAAATGTAGATCCTCCGATAGAAGGTAATACAACTTCTTCACACCTATCTTGGGTTGACGACATCTAATCTCATTCACCATTTTCAAAGCTAATTCCTCTGATAATAATTTCTCGTGCATCAGTTTCTCTGCTTTATAAAAAGCTTGCCTGCTGATGCTAAAGTAATCTGTCATCTTTTCGAGTGAGATCGTTGGCTCACTTTCTTCACGGATCTGCTTAATAATCCGTTGCCGATGTTTTTTTTTAAGTCTATACCATACTCCTCACTAACTATATCAATAGTCGTTTCCAATATCTTCTTCTCGATGTTCAAATCAGATACGATCTGTTCTAAATAACGGATGCGGGATTTCATATCTACGACTGTTTCTTTCTTAGTATTTTTCATCTTATTACCTCGATGAGTCAACACATTACAGGGATCATATTTAGCAAGCCAATTGTAAACTGTCATCGTTCCGCCTATTTTGTAAATAACCAATGCCCGATTGGCACTGTATAATCCATCATGAATGTCGGAAACTACTTTTCGCTTAAAAGCATCACTGTAACGACGGCTTGTGCCTTTCCCATTATAAACTCTTTTTCCTTTCATCTTGACCTCCAATAGTGACAACTTATTTTAGGACAAGACA
>JAUVKM010000155.1 GCA_030596265.1 Candidatus Cloacimonadota bacterium | reverse complement strand
TCACCTCTTCCAGGTGCTCATGTATTGAAACCTGGTAGTGCAGGCAGACCTTTCTTCGGTGTAGAACCTGTTATCTTACGTGATGACAGATCAGAATGCGACCGTAACGAAGGTGGAAAACTTTGCATTAAGAAACCATGGCCCGGAATGATGAGAACAATGTGGGGCGACCACGATAGATTCATCGATGTATATTTCACAATGTACGATGATATTTATTTTGCCGGTGACGGATGCCGTATCGATAATGATGGTGATTACTGGTTAATGGGAAGAATCGATGACGTTGTTAACGTGTCCGGTCATAGAATCGGAACAGCAGAAGTTGAAAGCGCTCTTGTAAGCCATAAAGACGTTGCTGAAGCTGCTGTAACTCCAATTCCACATGAGATCAAAGGACAGGGTCTTTATGCTTATGTTACTCTTGTTGCAGGCATTGAAGAGACTGATGAACTCAAGAAAGAACTTATCATGCATGTTCGTAAGGAAATTGGACCGATCGCCGCACCGGAAGCTATTCAGTGGGCACCGTCTCTTCCAAAGACACGTTCTGGAAAAATTATGCGTAGGATCTTGAGAAAAATTGCAGAAAGAAATGCTGATAATCTTGGAGATATTTCAACCCTGGCTGATCCAAGCGTTGTTGAAAGTCTTATAGAAAATCGCAAATTAATTAAATAGTTGTAAATAAAGAAATATAGCCGGAACTGTATTTTTAGTTCCGGCTTTTTAAAGAAGGAGAGGTGATGTCTTAAAAAAAAGTAATGAATAGAAATTTTCTAGTATTTGGAGCAATCATAATCCAAATTTGTCTTGGTGCAATCTATGCTTGGTCTGTTTTTACTAAACCTTTAGTTGATGCCGATTGGACAAAAACGCAAACACAAGCTGTATTTGCTGCAGGTCTTGCACTATTTGCAATTGTGATGGTTATTGCTGGAAGACTTATGCCAAAACTCGGTCCTAAAAAACTCGCAATGTCCGGTGGTATTGTTCTGGGTCTTGGTTATTTATTAGCCGGACTTTTTGGCGGAACTAACTTCTGGGCAATATTTTTCTTTGTAGGAATAATTGGTGGTTCAGGAATTGGACTTGCTTATGTTGTTCCAATCGCAGTTGGAATGCGCTGGTTTCCAGACAAAAAGGGACTCATCACAGGTTTGGCTGTTGCCGGTTTTGGTTTTGGCGCAACTCTTTGGGTTAAACTGGCTGGAACATGGGGAGGCTTGATCGAGAATCTTGGATTAAGCACAACTTTCACTATTTATGGAATCATATTTTTTATTGCAGTTTTTATAGGTAGTTTAACAATGAAATTCCCACCCGAAGGATGGAAACCAAAAGGATGGAATCCTGCAGAAGTAGAGAAAAAAACAGGTGTTTCCGGAAATGAAATGAAAAGTGGAGAAATGCTCAAAACTCCTCAATATTATATGATTTTAATGACCTTTATATTTGGTGCTAGTGCTGGACTGATGAGCATAGGATTGATGAAATTATTTCCAATGCAGGCTTTACAGGCAGCAGGTTATAGTGAACTTGCAGCTTCCGGTATCGCCGGAACGGCAATGGCTGTATTTTTCTCACTCGCAAATGGTTTGGGAAGAATTGCCTGGGGCGCAATGAGTGATAAACTCGGTAGAAAACTTTCTATTGCTATAATGATGTTCACTCAAGGGATTTTTGTTATTTTGTTCCAATGGATCGCTGGAACTCCTGGTCTTCTTTATTTGGGCGCTGCTTTGATAGGATTCAATTTTGGTGGAAACTTTGCATTATTCCCCACAATTACAGCGGATACATTTGGAGCTAAACATATAGGACAGAATTATGGATGGGTATTTCTTGCTTACGGAGTTGGTGGAATCTTCGGACCTATCCTTGGTGGAAAACTGGGAGATATGAATAATTTCTCTCTCGCCTTTATAATTTGCGGTGTGTTATGTATTGTAGCTGCCGGTATTATTCTCGGTGTAAAACCACCTAAACAAAAATTAGCATAATTCTAACATTCGTAAAAAAGAGGCTACGTCCGTAGCCTCTTTTTCTATTGTTAAAATTAATTTCTTATTAACATAATTATTAAGTAACATTCACAAAAATTGTAATTTCTTGACACCAAAGCTTGAGTTCTGTTTTCAGTAAAAAATAAATCCGGAGGAGAAATGGCGATTAAAAAATTAGAAAATTTGATAGAGCTTGTTAAAACTAAATCCAAGAAAAAAGTCATAGTCGCTTATGGACAAGATGAAATAACAATTCTAGCTACAAAAAGGGCTATAGAACTTAAGTTTGCAGAATTCACTCTTATAGGTGACGAAAAAATTATAAACAAGATCTGCGCTGAAAATGATATTGATCCCAGTATTTACACAATAATCAATGAGCCAGACGAATTGAAATCCGGAAAAGTGGCAATTTCACTTTTAAATGAAGGTAAAGGTGATGTGTTGATGAAGGGTTTGATCTCAACAGATAAATTACTGAAATGCATACTTGACAAAGACAATGGATTAACGAACCCGGATGCAACTTTAACATCTATTTCCATTGCAGAAATTCCCAATTATCATAAGCTGCTAATTTTTGCAGATGCGGCGTTTATTCCCAGACCGAATATAGAACAAAAAATCGCAATGACAAATTATGTGATTGAAACTGCCAGGAAGATTGGCATTAAAAGGCCAAAAGTTTCAATCATATCATTTTCGGAAAAACTTTATCCAAAAATCCCTTCTGCTGTAGATGCTGCCTTCATTTCCAAAATGGCTGATAGGCAACAGATCAAGAATGCAGATGTCGATGGACCGCTTTCCATTGATCTGTCGATTGATCCTGACAGCCTGCAACACAAAGGGGTGACCAGTTGTGTGCAGGGAAATGCAGATTGCCTCGTTTTTCCATTTTTGGAAGTGGCAAATGTTTTCTATAAATCTTTAACTTATTTTGCCCATGCCGATATGGCTACAGCCATTGTTGGAACTAAAGTGCCAACCACTTTTTCATCGAGAAGTGACACAGTTCGAAACAAACTTTATTCTCTTGCTTTTGCCTGTTTGAGGGCAGATAAAGAATTACAAAATAATATTGAAATCGAGGATATTTTATGAAGATCGCTATTGCCTCCGATCATGCCGGTTTTGATCTTAAAGTGAAAATAAAAGAATATTTGACCGAATATGAAGTTATTGATTATGGTCCGGAAAATTCAAATTCAATGGATTATCCAGATACAGGATTTAAAGCAGCAAAGGCTGTTTCAAATGGTGATTGCGAAAGAGGAATATTGATTTGTGGAAGCGGGCTTGGCATGAGTATCGTAGCAAATAAAGTTCCGGGAATAAGAGCTGCATTGTGCCAAACTAAGCAATTTGCACAACTTTCAAGACTTCACAATAATTCCAATATTCTAGTATTGTCAGGAAGATTCATATCAGAATATCTGGCAAAAGAGATTTTGGATGTCTGGTTCAATACTGAGTTTGAAGGCGGAAGACACCAAAAAAGATTAGATAAAATATCAAACTATGAGAGGGAGAAATAATAGATGAAATTTATAAAGAAAAATGATCCGGAACTTTATGATGCAATGTATAAAGAATTGAAGCGTCAAACAGAAAACCTGGAATTAATAGCTTCTGAAAATTTCGTTTCCAGGGCAGTACTTGAAGCTGCTGGTTCCGTTCTTACAAATAAGTATGCAGAGGGTTATCCTTATCGCTACAGTAAAAAGACCGGAAAGTTAAAATATAGCCTTTACGGGAGATATTATGGTGGTTGTGAATGGGTAGATGAAGTTGAAAAACTCGCAATTGAAAGAGCCAAAGAAATCTATGGTGCAGATCATGTAAACGTACAACCCCATTCTGGTTCTCAAGCAAATATGGCTGCATATTTTGCGTTGGTTAAGCCTGGAGATACAGTTCTTAGTTTAGAACTCACGCATGGTGGGCACCTCACTCACGGGCATCCACTTAGTTTTTCCGGTGCATTATATAATATTATTCCTTATGGTGTGAATAAAGACACCGAACAATTTGATTATGAAGAAATAAGAAAACTTGCAATTGAACATAAACCTAAAATGATACTTACTGGAGCAAGTGCATATCCACGTAAAATTGATTTTAAAAAATTCCGCGAAATTGCCAATGAAGTAGGAGCAACATTATTTGTTGATATGGCTCATATTGCAGGTCTTATCGCAGCCGGGTTACATCAGAACCCTATCCCTTATGCAGACATTGTAACAACAACAACTCATAAAACCTTACGAGGACCGCGAGGCGGCATGATACTCTGTAGAGAAGAATATGCAAAAGAAGTAGATAAACAGGTTTTCCCGGGAATCCAGGGTGGACCACTAGAACATATTATTGCTGCAAAAGCTGCAGCATTCAAAGAAGCACTCCAAGATAATTTTAAACTCTATCAAGAACAAGTAATAAAGAATGCAACAGCATTAGCAAAAGCATTAGAGGAGAAGGGACTTCGTTTAGTATCTGGTGGAACGGACACACATCTCATGCTGATAGACTTGGGTGATAAAGATAGTGGAAACCCAAGTGGGAAGAAAATGGAAAGTGCTCTTGATAAAGCTGGTATTACGGCTAATAAAAATACAATTCCTTTTGACAGCAGACCTCCTTTTGTAGCCTCAGGTATTCGCCTTGGAACTCCGGCTATAACAACAAGAGGAATGAAAGAAAAAGATATGGAACAAATTGCAGATTATATTTCTCAAGTATTTAATAATCATGATGACGAAGAAAAATTAGCACAAATCAAAATTGAAGTTCGTGAATTCTGCGATAATTTCCCATTATATCCAGAACTGCTTAAAGAAGACTAATATATTGCAATAGATATATAATGCCCTTTCTAGAAATGGTTAGGGCTTTTTTATTTTCATCTTGAACTGCAGTATTTCAAAATCCGCATAGCAATTATTAAATCTCTTAACTTATATTGTTTTGCAATCATCTACTTTATTTGAATTAGAATTGATTATATATATGTGTATGAAATAATAATAATTAGTTGACACCATAACTTTACCAAATAAACATCATTTTGTGGATTATTGTGTCCATAATTGATAAATTATTTATTTGATAAAGAGGGAGAGAACATGAATATTGAATTTCATTATTACCTTACAAAATATTTGGCATTAGAAGCTGGTTTTGATAATATCGAAGCTGAAATTATTGCCTATTCATCACAATATGTAGATGATAATTCAACCCAGTATAAAATTAAGCTTCCTGATGGTTCCGAATACGAAAATTACATTACTCAAACGAAGAATATCACTCGACCTAGAAAACAATTAATGCGGATATATTTATTATTCCATTTTATGCCTGGAAATCCAACAAGCCCCAAAACTAGAAGGAAAGATGGAAAGATGCATCTTCTTAATACTACCTCTTCCAGCACTCATGCTCAAGAGATTTTTTATGATGCAACTAAAAGTGAAAATTTATACTCTCTTGGCATTGCTACACATATGCTTGCCGACACAATATCTCATCAAAATTTCATTGGTAATTTTGACGAAATGAATGCTATGAAAGGAGTTTGGGAAACTCTCTCCCCGAATATAGGACATGCAGATGCAGGCTATAAACCAGATATTCCTAATCTTGTATGGCACGATCCACGTCTTATAGAAGAGAATGCTACAATCGATAATACTGAGCGTGTTTTATTAGCATCTAATAAACTTTATAAGAATTTTCTTATGTTCACAGCAAGTCCAACTAACTGGACAGAAGTAAAAGCAAATATCACTGATATTCTCAAA
>JAUVKM010000194.1 GCA_030596265.1 Candidatus Cloacimonadota bacterium | reverse complement strand
TGTAATCGTTGGTGACTTCTCTAAAAAGTAAAATTGGAATGAACAAGAGAAAGAGAAGAATTTTCTTCATTAATTAACAGGAATAAGATCAGAAATTGGAAGTTTGAAAAGTTCCATCTGCTCACTCGTTATTATAAGATCATCTCCATCAAAACAAACAGCTTCGCATTGATTTGCATCTATTGGAAGCCAGCTAATTTTCCCATTAAAATAATCTCCATCTTCAGCTTCGAAAACCCAGATATTATTATAAGTGAGAACTGCCAGTTTTGTTCCGTCAATTGATGCATCAGCAGCAGTTACCATTCCGCCAATTTCAAATGTTCCAATTTTTGTTATAGGATTGATCTTCATTTGATCTAAATTATCGAATCTGTAAAGATGTGTTTGCGTATCTGCACGATGTTTGGTGAGAAGATATAAATTATCATTTGCCCAGAAAACAGCTTCGCAATCAAAGTTATTTGGAATAGCCGGAAATGCTTTTTGTTCAGGATAATAAAATTTTATTGTTTGGAAAGATGTTGTGTTTCCGGTTGCGAAGGGAAATGGATCTTTTAAAACATGGATAGCAAGGTCTTTTCTGGTGTTAAAATTATTACCGGTATCGCAAACATAAAGATTGCCGTCATTATCTACTGCCATCTCTTCCCAGTCGATATTTATGGCATTGCCGATAAATATGCCGCCGTCTTTTTCTTTATACCATTCTGCTCTGTATAATTCGCCTTTACTGTTAAATGGGAAGATGCGGTTGTTGCAGCCTGAGTCGTTCAATGTCCAGTAAACATCATCCCAAACCCTGCTCTTTACAATAGCAGATGATTCTTCAATATCAGCAAAATCGAAAGTTGCATATGGTGTTAGTTTAACGGTTTCTTTTTTTGGAAGTGTAACTGAGATCACTTCAGCAGATATGATTGTGATCGAGAGGATTAAAAGTGTGATAAAGATTATTTTTTTCATGGTTACTCCTTATAATTTAATGTTTAAGAAATTAAAGCATCATTAATAGCAATTGAAAAAGTTACATCAGCATCGTGCATTAATGCATAGTTTATAATTTTCTGTGCTTTTTGTAATTCTTTATTGTTTAATCTTCTACCAATAGATTCTAAAGCCATAAATTGTAAATCCTCTTTGTAGATGACAAAGGCGATTTCTTTCTCTTTATATTGATTCATTATTACTCCCTATAAATTGAAGTCCCTTCTCATTTGTATAAGATTCTTCTCTGCTGAATACAATAATCCAATCTTATCAGGTATAATGTTCATTATTCTGTTTTTCATTTCAGGGAAAGAGTTTGAAACTTGATTGTATTTCTTTGAATCATGTGTTATTACATATAATTTTGTTTGGTATTCACGAAGAGTGGATAAACGTCCAAATCCAGACCAAACACCAGTTGAGAATTCTACTTCAAATGCATATTCAGGGTAATAATGACTATTGGTTCTACGAAACCAGACGACATCGATATGTTTCAAAGAATTGTAATCAGTAAATTGTAATTCAGGACATTTAGCTACTGTAGTGAATGAATCTAATCTTCTTTCGTTAAATTTTTTAGATTTATCAGGAGAAAAAGTATCATAACCTCTAATATTTCCAATATCAATTAATCTCCCTTGAATTATTGTATGAAAGGATTCAATAGGATTAATGTACTTTGTTTTAGAATAGAAAGAAGATTGTATTAAATTCCATTTATTAATATATTTTGAACAATCGAATTGATTGTTCCTACCCCTTAAAACCAAATTTAATTCTTGTGTGAAATTAATTTTATATTCACCATTACGATCATGACTAATTTTAGGCAATAAATTAATTAGAACTTTAGTTGGGAGAAATATAACTTGTTTAAGATTTCCACAAACAAAAGCAATGAATGAACTGCTTAAGTTGTACATCTCTTCAGCAGTAATATAATTCAATCCGAAAAAGAATCGACCTCCATTGTCTGAAGCAACTCGTATAAGTACATTAGAATTACCAATTTTAAAAGCATTAGCTCTTAAAAGTTTTTCTAAAGGTAAATTATCATTTTGGTGCTTTGCTTCTTCTAAAAATTCGTTGAACAATATTTTAGATTCTTTCATCTTTTAACTCATAAACTTGATTTGATTCATTATATCTTAAGTCAATATCCTTTATGTCAAAATTAAACTCTTTTTTATGATTATCATTTGAAGTATCCTTGCTCGTTCCTACAAAGAATTCAGTTAGTTCTCTTGCATCTTCTTTTGATTCAGCTTCAATTTTTACCATATATGTTCTGACAAGTTCAACATTATATAGCTTTCCCATCTTAAACTCCATTAATAAAGGTATCATCATGTTCTTCAACATTGCTTGAAACAATGATCTTCATATTACAAAATATATTTACTCAAATCTTCATTCTTAATGATCTTATCAAGTTTATTATTAACTTTAGCTTTAGTTATGGTAACTGTTTTGATTTTCGAATCCGGCATATTGAAAAGGTGCTCATCTAAAAGTGAATTCATGATCGTATGAAGTCTGCGTGCTCCGATATCTTCCATCTTCACATTTGCCTTTGCGGCAAAATTTGCAATCTCTTCCACAGCATCTTCATTAAATTTAAGCTTTACATTTTCCGATTTGAAAAGAGCAATATATTGTTTAGTAAGAGAATTCTTTGGATAGAGTAGAATTTTATGCAGATCATCTTTAGAAAGGCTGTGCAATTCCTCACGAATTGGGAAACGTCCCTGCAATTCAGGGATTAGGTCGGATGGTTTGGATGTGGTAAAAGCACCGGCTGCAATGAACAAAATATGGGAAGTATCAATAATTCCATGTTTAGTTGGAACATTGGAGCCTTCTACGATAGGGAGGAGGTCACGCTGAACACCACTCCGTGAAACATCAGCTCCTGTTCGATTTTCGTTACCAGCTATCTTATCAATCTCATCAATAAAGATTATTCCATTGTTTTCAACACGATTTTTTGCTTCCGTCTTTACAATTTCTGGATTTACAAGTTTTCTAGCTTCTTCTTCAATCAGTAACTTATAAGCTTTATCAACACTAACTTTCTTCTTTTTCTCGCTTCTTTTTAGAGGTATAATACCAGCCATGATTTCACCAATAGGAAGCTCAAAACTTTCGGTCCCGGTTTGAGAGAACAGATCAATATGAGGAACTTTTCTTTCAGAAGAAATCTCTACATCTCTATTATTCAGCTCTCCAATATCAAAAAGCGTCTCCATTTTCTTGCGAGTGCGTTGATATCTTTCCTCTTTTTTCTTAAGATCTTCTTCTGTATCAGTTGGATTAATCGGGTTTTTTGGATATAGGATATCAATAATCCGCTTACGAGCGTTAACTTTCGCTTGAATTTGAACCCGTTTTGTCATCTCAGTACGAACATCGTTCAGTGCAACATTCATCAATTCTCGGATCATTGATTCCACATCTCGTCCAACATAGCCTACTTCTGTAAATTTAGAAGCTTCCACTTTCATGAATGGGGCTTTTGCCAACCTGGAAAGTCTGCGCGCTATTTCTGTTTTCCCCACTCCTGTTGGACCAATGAGAATAATATTATTCGGCATGATCTCTTGTTGCAGATCGCCTTCCACCTGTTGTCTTCGCCAGCGGTTACGCAGAGCAATTGCTACAGCACGCTTTGCTTTATCCTGTCCGATTATGTATTTATCAAGTTCTTCTACAATTCTAATTGGTGTAAATTTTTCCACTAAATTTCCTCGATCATGATGTTATTGTTTGTATAAATGCAAATATCAGATGCGATCTTTAAAGATCGTTCAACAATTTGTGAAGCAGACAGCTTTTTATCTTCAACAAATGCTTTTGCCGCTGCAAGTGCATAATTTCCACCGGAACCTATAGCAATAATCCCTTCATCCGGTTCTAAAACATCACCAGTTCCGGAAATTAACAAAAGCGTTTTTTTATCTGCCACGATTATCATTGCTTCTAATCTACGCAGTATTTTATCTGAACGCCAATCCTTTGCCAGTTCAACAGCAGCTTTTTTCAAATTACCTTTATGTTCTTTTAATTTACCTTCAAATTTTTCGAATAATGTAAAGGCATCGGCAGTTGCTCCAGCAAATCCTGCAATTACTTTTCCATCATATAATCTTCTTATCTTTTGTGCGGTTGCTTTAACAACAGTATTACCTAAAGTGACCTGTCCATCGCCACCGATAGCTACTTTATCTTTTATTTTAACACCAAGTATAGTTGTGCCATGCATATCTTTCATAATTAAATTCCCGTGTACTTATTTCTTAGGACTATCTTGTTCTTTAGCTTCTTTCACTTGATCCTGACCTCGATCTTGATCTTGCTCCTCAGCTTCTTTTCTTGCTTTTTCTTCCTCAAGCTTTTTCTTCTTCTCAGCTTTCTTTTTTGCCTCTTCTTTTTTTGCCCGTTTCTCTGCTTTTTTTATTTCATCATTTATAGCTTTGATCTTGAGGAATTGTTTTTCTACAATTTCTTTATCTGATCCACTTATAAAAGGCAGACTTAATTCAAATATGTCTACAGCATCAAGTGTTTCTTTAACTAATAATTCATTTGCTAAAGTTTCCAAAAGTTTACGTTTATTGTTGAGAATTTCTAAGCTTTTCTTATGAGCATCATTAGTAATGCGTTTTACTTCACTATCAATAAGTTTAGCTGTTTCCTCACTTATTTGATCGTGCTGTGAAATATCTCTACCCAGAAATATCTGAGTTTGTTTTTTTACTAAAGCAATAGGACCAACTTTATCACTCATTCCCCAATTACAAACCATTTGCTTTGCAATATCGGTTACTCT
>JAUVKM010000050.1 GCA_030596265.1 Candidatus Cloacimonadota bacterium | reverse complement strand
ATCAGGCAACCGCGGATCATATCGTCTATTATCATAAAAAATGTTGTTTTCAATTGTAAATTCTTTTGGAACAAGATGTTTTGCCAGAGCGCATTGGTAACCATAATATTCAGATGAGTCATAGGCAGAATCCTGTGCTGTTCTCACAATAATATTTGCTTTGAAAAAACCGGGATTTTCTTTGGTGGTAGACGTTATTGATGTACCCATTGCACCGGTATTATAAATAATATTGTTATTGATGAATCCCCGGGGTTCACCTTTACCTGCATCCCAGAGTGAAATTCCCCAAGTTATTATATCTTCTATAATATTATATTCTATTGTCCCTTCAGCATCTACAAAAAGTCCGATACCTTTCCAATAACGTTTCACAAGATTATTCCTGATCACTGCCTTTGCATTCCAGGTTACACCGATGCCAACCCCTCTTCCGCCTTGAGCGATCCTGCCGCCTGCCTTGTGAACTCCATCAATGATATTTTCATCTATCACTGCTTCCGAATTTCGATATAAAGCAATTCCATCCCAAGAGTTTTTTGATATCAGATTATTATAAATTCTTAAAATTGAATTCTCCCGACCGCAAATTCCCATTATGCCAACAATGTTCTTTTTTATTAGAGCCTGATCACCATAATTTCTGGTGATCTTATTATTACGAATTATCACATTACTATTTTTTACAACAATTGCAGCATCAGTGGCAAATTCGTTGGAATCTCTTATTCCACCTGTGATCGTAAGATTTTCCAGGATGCAATTTTCACAATTGAGTATATACAGACCATATCCGGAGTTTGTTTTGATTACAGCAGTTTTATCAATTGGACCAGAAATCTTGATATTCTTACCTGAAATTATTAGACCAGCAGTTGCAGTGATCAATGTATCAGGGTTCTCACAATTTCCGCAAGTCGAATCGATAATTGTCTCAAAATCAAGTTCATAGACACCACTTGCGAGCTTCACATTTATATTTTCTTCTGGATGTTGAAAGAGTTTTTCCAATTCTTCAGCAGATGTTATTCTGATAGTAGGATTTGGTTTGGTTAATATGAAGTTAAGGATGAGGAGTAGGACAAATAAGATTGCAGTTATATGATATTTTTTCATGATCTATAAAACTCCGTTCTGCGATCTAAAATTAAATTATTGAATTCAGTAATATCTTTATCTTCCGATTCAAAAGGATCAATTTCCGTTATAAAAACAGATTCTTCAACTTTATTCATTCTGTGAATGATCTGTCCTTTTGTGTCTACGATCTGGCTCATACCGGTGAAATTAAGTACTTTGTCTCCATTAGTTTCTTTTCCCGTTCTATTGGATGTTGCAGAAAAAACTCCATTTTCAAGTGACCGTGTGAGCATTGCCTGCTGGCACCAAGGTAGAACCAAATTGGTTGGATGAGCAATTATCTGGGCTCCAGCTAAAGTTAATGAACGTGCCGATTCAGGGAATATCCAGTCGAAGCAGATCATCAAACCAACTTTAACATTATTCTTTGCCCTGAAAACTATAAAACCGGTATCTCCAGCTTTGAACCATTTTTTCTCTTCGAAAAAAAGATGAGTTTTTCTGTAAATATGGATAGAGGTATCAGGATTAACTAACATGGCAGAATTGTATATTCCATTTTCAGTTTTCTCAGCAAATCCAACTACATAGCTGGTATTGTGTTGCTTAGCAAGTTTTTGGAACAAAGTCACTGTTGGTCCATTATTTGGATCTTCAGCAATACTTTTCACTTCCTCTTCCGAATTAAATAAATATCCACTGACGGCAAGTTCGGGTAATACTATCAGATCTGCTGAAACTGATTCTAAAAGTGATTCCATCTTCTTAAGATTCTTTTCAGTTTGCATTAATTCAGGCTTAAATTGGCATACTCCAACCTTAAATCCCATTAATCCTCCAAAATTGTTCTAATGAAATAAGTGAATCCTGTTTTGTCAATCTTAAATCATTTAAAAGCATTAATGAATGTCTTTATAATAATAATTAAATTATATTTATATAACAATTTACTCTTGACAGCAGAACCCTCAAATTTTTATTGAATTTGAAGTAAATAAAAAGCGCATAGTTTTTTAGCTGACATTCCGAGTCAGCATTTTTTTGATAAAAAAACGATACCACTGTCATTCAGTGGTTTAATCGTTTATGGAGGTGTTTGTTGATGGAACAAAAAGAAAGAATTGAACATATTGCCAAGAAAGCATGTTCAGATGTAAACGTGGCATTATATGATATAAGTTTGAAGCGGGCATCCAAAGGATTGATAGTACTGATCTATATTACCAAGATTGGCGGTGCTACAATTAATGAGTGTAAAAAAGTGAGCAGGATCATCTCTGAAGCATTGGAGACAGAGGATGTTATAAGCGAGAGATTTTTTCTGGAAGTATCATCACCAGGGCTTGAGCGCTTTCTTAACCAGAAGAAACATTATGTGAGTGCAATTGATGAGAAGATTCAAATATCATTTGCTGATGGTGAGAATATTGTTACTATCATTGGAATACTAAAAGAGGTTTTACCTGAGAGTATCAAGATAGAATTTGAAGATGCATTAAAAGAAATTAAGCTTACTGATGTTAAAAAAGCTAGAACATATTTTGATTATAAGAAATAAATAAGTGAGGAGATTATGAACTCAAACATTATGGGATCTCTTGCCGAATTGGCTAATTTAAAACAGCTTGATAAAGAAAAATTAACTTCAATTATTAAAGAAGGTTTATATCAGGCAATTTCTAAGAAAATGATTTTAGACAATGAATTAGAAATAACCACAGATTATAATACGAATAAAATAATCGCAAGATTTAACAGAATTGTTGTTGAACGAGATACATCGCTTGGTGAGATATCTTTTGAAGATGCAAAGATGATTGGTGAAGACTTAGAATTGGGAGATACAATTCCAGTAGAAATGAATATCTCAGAATTCGAGCCAAAAGTAATCCGAAATGCAAGAAAGGCAATCCTTGAACGTATAAAATTATTAGAAGAAGATAGGATCATGTTCGATTATGAAAATCAGAAAAATCAACTTGTGTCCGGTAAAGTTACAAAAGATGATTTTAACGGCTACCTCGTAAATATTGGTTACGCTGATGCTCTTCTCTCCAAGGAAGAACAGGTTGAGGATGAATATTATAAAGTTGGTGATGTGATTCGTTGTTATGTTGTGAATATTCGTAAACGTAAGAAAGATGTCATCGTTATTTTATCAAGGACTCGTCCTGAATTCGTGAAGAAAATATTTGAATCTGAAATTCCTGAGATCACATCCGGAGAGATTGAGATCAAGAAGATAGTTAGAGAGCCTGGAATGCGTACAAAAGTCTCTGTTCATTCTAACAATACCGAAGTTGATGCAACTGCAGCTTGTCTTGGGCCACATGGAGTAAGAATTGAGGCCATAAGAAAAGAATTGAATGGTGAGCTGGTTGATATCGTCGTATGGGATTCAGCTCCTGAACAATTAATAGCAAATGCAATTGGAACTGATCTGGTTGAAAAAGTATATTTGGCGGATCGAGGAAAATTTGCCAGAATTATCGTAAATAAAGATAATAAGAATCTGGCTATTGGTAAGAAAGGTAAGAACGTAAAACTTGCGGCAAAACTTACTGATTTTAAATTAGATATCTACACGGAAGAGGAATTTGAAGAGAAGATCTCTGAAGAACGCAGAATCACAAGTCATGTAAGTGATCTTGATGGTGTTTCTTCAAAAGTTGCAGAAGTATTGAAAATTCATGGATATACTTCTGTCCAAGATATTTATGAAGCAAGTATTAAAGAACTTTGTAATCTAGAAGGGCTTGGAAAGAAAACAGCCGAAAAGATCAAAGAATCTTCTAAATACTTCTAAATTCCTATTATTAGGAAAATTGATGAGTTCCGATGCCGAATAGATCTTCTAAAGCTGGGCATATTCCGCAAAGAACATGTGTGGTATGTAGAAAAAAATCAGAGAAGAGAAAGCTGATGAGATTTGTTCTATTAGATTTTGAAATTGTGTTCGATCTAAATTGTGATATAAAAAAACGTGGTTATTATGTGTGTGACGATAATAGCTGTTTGCAGAAATTAGAAAAAAGAGTTAAAAAAATATTAAGAGGCAGGAGTTAAAATGGAAGATAAAATTATAAATCTTTTACACATGGCAAGAAAAGCCCGGAAATTAAAATCCGGTTATGATGCCTGTGAAAGATCTTGCTTCTCTAATAATGCAAAATTACTCATCTATGCATCTGATCTTGCTGAAAAGAGAAAAAATCATTTGTTTAGCTTGGCAAATGCAAATAATATTAAAATTGTAGAATATGGTTCCAAATCTCTCTTTGGAACAGAGTTTAAGATTAGAGATATTGGAATAATATGTATCGAAGACGCAAATTTCGCTAAAGGAATTTTGCGATCGATTGGTTAAATTGGAGGATACATGCCGACGAAAGTACATCAATTAGCTAAAGAACTGAAGATATCAACAGCAGCTCTAAAAAAACATCTAAATGATATGGGTGTTATTGTTAAAAGTCATATGAGCCCTATTGATGAGAAAACAGAAAAAAATATTCGTGCTAAATTTAACGCAGAATTTGATGCTGTGAAAAAACGTCAACACGACAGAAATACTTACCATAAAAAAATTGTTCTGGCAGATAGAAAGAAATTAGAAATAGAAAGAGAGAAGAAATCTCAGATTGCCGAAAAGGATAAGAGGAAAGAAGTTCAGAATTTTGTAGAAAAAAGTATAAAGAAAACTGATACCAGAAAACCTGGTAAAAAGGATAATGTATATAAGAAACCAAAAACTTCTTCTAAACAATCTAAATTACCTGATGTACCACCAACTGAAGAGAAAAGAAAATTCAAGGATCATGATAAAAAGGCTGTTTCAGAAAAATCATTTGATAAGAAAGATAAGCATTTGAAGGCTAAAATCCAACATTTATCAAAAGGCAAAAGGAAAAAACGCTTTACCCCAAATGAAATGGAAGAAGCTGCAATTGCTAAAAATATCAAGCAAACATTATCTGATGATTCTTCTAAGAAGAAAAAATATAAAAAAGATAAAGTACAAATTGATAATGATGTAAAAATTATTGTTAATGAATTCACTTCCGTAAGTGAATTAGCTAAAATGATGGATGTATCTGCTTCAGAGATTATCACAAAATTCTTTATGATGGGTCAGATGGTTACAATCAATCAGCGTCTGGATAAGGAATCTCTTGAGATGATTTGTGATGAATTTGATTTCGATGTTGAATTTAAAGAAGAATATGGTAGCGAGATCCTGGAAGAACAAAAAGTTGAAGATGAGAATGTTGAAACCGCAATTCGACCACCCATAGTAACTATTATGGGTCATGTCGATCATGGTAAAACAGCCATTCTGGATAGAATCCGTTCTACTAATGTAATTGCCGGTGAGGCTGGTGGCATTACTCAGCATATTGGTGCATATCAAGTTGATTATAATGGTCATAAGATCACTTTTCTGGATACTCCAGGTCATGAAGCTTTTGCTGCTATGCGTGCTCGTGGTGCGAATATTACAGATATTGCAGTTATTGTTGTTGCAGCTAATGAAAGTGTGAAGAAACAAACTCTTGAAGCTATTGACCATGCAAAATCTGCAGGTGTTACTATTATCGTGGCGATAAACAAGATAGACCTTAAAGATGCAAATGTCGATAAAACTATTGCCGATCTGATGAAACAAAATATCATGTTGGAAGATTATGGTGGTGATGTTATGTGGACAGAATGTTCTGCAAAAACAGGTGAAGGAATAGATGACTTGCTGGAATCAATTTTACTTTCAACAGAAATGATGGAAATTAAAGCACCAATTAATATCAATGCTGAAGGTATTGTAATTGAATCTAAAAAGGATGCGCAAAAAGGAACAATCGTAACTATATTGTTGCAGAAAGGGAAACTTGTAAAATCTGATAGTGTGGTTTGTGGAGCTACATATGGTCACATTAGGAAGATTGAGGATGAACGCGGGCACGAAATTAAAGAACTTAATCCTGCCGATGTAGGTGTGATATATGGCTTGAATAAAGTTCCAAAAGCTGGTGATATTCTTAATAAAGTAGATGATGAAAAGAAAGCCCGTCAGATCAGTGCAGAGAGAAGGAATATCCGTCGTGAACGTGAGAAATTCCAATCAAAAACCAATCTTGATAATCTGTTCCAAAGAATTAAAGAAAATAAAATGAGTGAGATCAAACTTATCGTGAAAGCAGATACAGACGGTTCTGTGGAGGCTTTATGCGATTCATTCCAAAAACTAAGTACAGATGAAATTGTGGTTAATATCATCAGAAAAGCAGTTGGTGGTATCAATGATGCTGATGTACACATGGCTTCAGCTTCCGATGCTATAATCATTGGATTCCATGTACGTGCCGGAACATCCGCTAAAAAACTGGCTGAAGATGAAAACGTAGAAATTAAATTGTACCAGATCATCTATGAGGCAATTGAAGAAATTGAAAGTGCAATGACCGGAATGCTAAAACCAAAATTTGTTGAAAAATATTTTGGTACGGCTGTTGTGAAACAAGTTTTTAGAATTAAGGGAGTTGGAACAATAGCTGGAGTTGCAGTTGAAAAAGGTGTAATTCGAAATGAGGGTGTTGTTAGAATTTATCGCAATGATATTATCATCCACGAAGGAAAATTATCCTCATTGAAACACTATTCTGAAGAAGTAAAAGAACTGAAAGCCGGAACAGAAGGCGGAATTGGAATGGAAAATTTCAATGATATTAAAACGGCAGATATTATAGAAAATTACATCATCGAGGAAGTTGAGCGAAAACTTAAGTAAGCTTAAGAGGGCAATATGGCAAGGATCAGAATTAAGAGATTAGAAAGCGAACTTTTTAAGCTTCTTAGTACAACAATTAGTTTTAAGCTTCGAGATAATAATCTTACTATGGTTAATATTACTGGAGTTAGGCTTACAAATGACCTGTCGTACCTCAGAGTATTCTTCTCTCATTTTGATGAAACAAAAACAGAAGATGTTCTAAGGTCTTTAAATAAAAGCAGCGGGTTTCTTAAAAACGAAATTGCTAAAGCAAAATTTATGCGCAAAATCCCTGACATTAGTTTTGAATATGACAAACTGGAAGAAAATGCTCGTGATCTGGATAAAATTTTTGCAAAAATTCAAGCTGAGAAAAAGGAAAATTAATGATCATTGAGAAATTATCAGAAATTAAAAAGATTCTTAATGAAGCAGTAAATAGTTATTCTAAGATCGCAATTCTGACGCACAAAAATCCAGATGGAGATGGCTTCCCCGCATGTTTAGCATTACAAGAAATTCTACAGCAACAAAATATTAAATCCGATATAATTCTTGAGGAAGAACCATCTGAAATTTATGACTTTTTAAATGGATATGAACGAGCTAAAGCTTTTTCTGAATCGATGATCTATGATCTTTTGATAATTCTGGATTGTCATGAGGTTGAACGTATTGGCATTTGTGAACCCCTCATTCCAACAGCAAAAAGAATAATTGCAATTGATCATCACATTTTGAGTGAACCTATTGATGCTGCTGATACATACATTAATACTTCAACAGTTTCTGCAGGTGCTATTATTTATAAAATGTTTAAGAAAGAAATTAATGAATTTGAAGAAAAATCTGCAAATTATATCGCGCAAGCTATCTATACAACCATTCTTAATGATACCGATAATTTTCTGAACCAAAATGTTGATGAAGAGACATTTATGATATGTTCTGAACTTATGAAATATCAAATTAATCCTGGAAGAATTACAGAATTATTCCTGCTGAATAAACCGGCTAATGAGATTCGTTTTGTGGGTGAAGTACTTTCTACTATCGAAACTTTTGATGATGACCAAATATTGTTCATGCACTCAACGGTTGATATGCTCAAACGAAACAGAGTTGGACATGAAGGGAACTCGAAACTTACACGTTGGGTTAAAGGGACTCACAATGTAAAGGTTACAGTCCTTTATCATCAAGTAGTAAAGAATAGATTCCGCATTAGCTTACGGTCAAATTACATAAATGTAAATAAAATTGCCGTAAAATATGGTGGTGGTGGTCATATAAAGGCTTCCGGCTGCGAGATGAAGGGAAGTCTGGAAGAATTAAAAAACACATTATTGGAAGACATCCGGGAACAATTATAACAAATGTCAGATTTCGGTGTAATATTAATAGATAAACCACCGAACATAACTTCGTTCGACGTTGTAAGAAAACTTCGTAAAATAACCGAAATCAGGAAAATTGGACATACCGGAACACTCGACCCTTTTGCTACCGGACTTCTACAGCTTTGCATCGGAAAAGCAACTCGTGTAGTTTCTAAACTTACAGAAAATGATAAAACATATCTTGCAACTTGCCAGTTGGGAATTCAAACCGATACAGGTGATATAACAGGTGAAATTATCAAGCAGGAAAAACCTCCCAAAATCACGGAAGAAGATCTAAACAATATTATACCCGAAATCCTAAAGATATCATCTCAAATTCCTCACAAATTTTCAGCCGTTAAAGTTGATGGTAAGCGAGCTTATGAACTTGCCAGACAAAAAAAAGAAGTAAATTTGCAATCACGATCTATTAAAATTTTGGGATTTAGTATAGAAAATTTTGAAAACAATAAACTTACTTACAAAGCTCACGTTAGTAAGGGAACCTATATTCGTGTTCTCTCAGAAACAATTGCAGAGAAACTGGGCACTATTGGAACAACAATAACCTTAAGAAGAACTAAAATAGGTGAAATTGATCTGAATACAGCTGTTAAATTGGAAGATCTAAATAGCAGTAACTGGAAAGAGTATCTCATTCCATTAACTCAGATTTTTTCATCACTGAAAAAAGTACAACTTAATCCTGAACAAAAGGAACTCTTTAGGAATGGCGTTAATGTAAAGATCCCGTTGAATGATGAAAATGAGGTTATCGTTCTTGACAATGCCGATCTGTGTGTTGGATTTGGTTATATTAAAGAGGGATCACTAAAACCCGAGATAGTATTTATATGAAATATTTTAAAGATCAGAAATGCGATTTTATCAAACCCGTTGTTACGATGGGAACTTTTGATGGTGTACATTTAGGGCACATCAAGCTTTTGGATCGAGTTGTAACGAAAGCAATTGAAAAAAACACAAAATCTGTTGTGATCACATATTTTCATCATCCGTTAGAAACTATTCACAAAAAGACATTTCCATATCTTCTTACAGAGCGAGATAGAAAAGAAAAACTTATTAAAGAATGTGGAATAGATTGTGTTCTGTATTTGGATTTTAACGAAGAAATGGCGCAGATGCAACCGGAGAACTTTTTAAAAAAGATCATTATAGATGAGATTGGGGTGCAGGATATTATTGTTGGTTATGACACACATTTTGGAAATTCACGAGAAGGGAATTATCAATTTTTAAAGAATAGATCCTCAACACATAATTATAGTATTGAATTGATAGAACCTGTGAAGATGAATAACTATATCATCAGTAGTAGCTTAATAAGAGACTACATCAGGGAAGGCGATATGCAGTATGCAGCTAAATTGTTGGGTAGAAATTATTCTATTCACGGTTCTGTTCAGCTGGGTCAGCGCATTGGAAGAAAGATCGGATTTCCCACAATAAATCTTCAACCCCTTGATGCTAATAAACTAATTCCGGCAATTGGTGTTTATGTGTGTGAGGTGTTGGTTGATGGTAAGAAATTCTCTGGCGTAACTAATATTGGTTATTCACCAACGATGAAGACAACGCGCATAAAAGAGATTGAAACATATATTTTGGATTTTGATGATGATCTGTATCACAAAAATGTTGAGATAATTTTTAATAAGAAATTGCGTGATGAATTGCTTTTTAGAGATAAAGATGAACTTATTGAAGCAATAGATAATGATGTTCAACAAGCACGAGATTTTTTTGAAAGGAGAAAATGATGTTCTTTTGTAATGAATGTGGATCGGAAACTTCTAAATGGAGTGGGAAGTGTCCTGCTTGTGGAGCTTGGAACAGCCTAAAAGAAACAACTAGTGTTACCGGAAGAAAGAATAAAAAGAATAAA
>JAUVKM010000136.1 GCA_030596265.1 Candidatus Cloacimonadota bacterium | reverse complement strand
TCTACTATTGTTGTAAATTGTTCCCCGGGATTTATTGTCCCAAGCTGAATGGTTATTAAACTTCCATCATAAGTATAGCTAGCTGTATTTCCATTTAATTGAACATCAAGAACTGTCATTGTCTCTAATTCATAACTGATCTCGGTAAGAACCTCTTCCGCTTCTACTATTGCCGTCACAGTTCCGGTAATATAGTCGTTCACCTCATCTAATTCCATTGTGATATCGTAATATAATATATCAAAACCATGAGCAGAATCGGCTCGTGTCATTTCATAATTAGCACTGGGAATTGAGATTTTGTGCCTGTCATATATTGGACGCGCAAAAACTGAAGCTATTAACAGTAAGAATAAAAACATTAAAGTAATTTTTCTCATTTTCCCTCCGGAAATAATCTTTTGGTTTAGTTTTTCTATAACCAAAATAACATGCAACTAATTTTTCTGAAATTAATATTATTAGCTTATCAATTTTAGTATTAAATGAATGTATTAAGTTATTTCGATTAAAATATGATGTGCTAACTCAAATTTGTGAATAAGTTTAACGAGACGTTTTAGGTAAAAGAGCAGAGAGATATGGCTATCTGATAAGAATCTGGAGTTGTCTTCAAGAGGGGTCTATTTTGATCTCAAAGAATGAGCTCTATTTCTGGAGAAAAGAAAAAGAAGAAGTCTGTCAAAGCAGTTAGATAAGTTTAATAGTTCATTACAAGTGTATAGATGTGTTATATTGCAATTTATCTCTTAATAAATTCAATTCTAGTTGAATTGGAATCATGTTAATAGTTTTCTTCTTAATGAACGTTTCTTAACTAAATCATCTATCTCTGTGTTACTCAATCCAATAATTGATAAAAATTTTAACAGAAAAATGAATTCAATTTTCACGATTAAGTAATATATTTCTTTACCCTTTGCAGCTCTTGATTTTAACCCTTCAGTATAATGAGTGTAATAATTCCTTGTATCAACGATTTTGCGAATAAACTTCTTTACATCTTTATCATTTCCAAAATATTTTTTCATAGGTTTAATGATTCTGTCTAACCGATTTTTTAGAGTAAGTTCATTAGCAAATTGAAGTTTATTGTTAATTAATTTTTCCCAATTATTTGGACAGTTTTCCAATAATTTAGAAATTAAAGATTTGAATTCTTCATCACTCATAATCGTATCTTTACAAATATTTCTATGTAGAGCCTCTAATCCATGAGCAAGTGCTAAAAATTGTCCATCAATGTATTTATAAGCATTGATTTTTGTTAAGAAATATAGTTCAAATGATGAACTCAGAGTATCATAAGCATTTATCCAATTGTTAAATACTTTTTCGGCAATATTCTGAATATCATTGTATGAAATGACCATTTTATGATGTTTAACATCAGGATTCTTTGAAGAAAAGAATCTACTTTGAAAGTAGACTTTAATAGGTTTTGATTCAATTTTATCTTTTGAATATGGAATCTTAATATCAGATGATTTAGCAATTAAATCCTTTATGGTAACTGTTTCATCTACAGCATAACTAATAAAGTGATTTAGTTTAAGTGCAATTTCTGTAAAATCATTCAAGCATTTTGCTTTTTCAGAAGTAAGTTTAATGTATGCTCTTTGGGTTACCTTAGCTTCATTTATACTTGGAACTAGAGGGAATGTATGAGCGAAACATATATCAAGTCTCATTCCATTTGATAGCTTGTATGACAAATTTGTAGGAGGTATATAAGTTAAATTCAATACACCATTATCATAACTTGTTTCTGCTCTTATACCACTAATATTTAGCCACACATCCAAACCTTCAATAGAAAATGAAAGACTATTGAAACTTATCAATTCATCTTTATCATAAGCTACTCCACTAAACATTTTGTGTACAAAGATACGTGATGTTGATATACTCCCAAATGATAATGTTTTTCGAATATAAAAACAATCTTCAAGTGTCACATATCCATCTTTTTCAACTGAACCATTTATTCTATTTAAATCATCACTAATGCTAAATTCCTGAATCTTTTCATTAAATAGACCTATTAGTTCAAGTTCGATTTTCCCACCATCTACAATTGATAAGGTTCCTGGTACTTTTTTATCTGGATTGTTTGGTAGCCAGAAATATCCTGATCTTTTAATTTCTTCTTCAATTCTCATTTGCTTCTCTCTCTTCAGCTTTTTTAAGGGATTCTTTGTGCCAATTTTCAAAATTCTTAATAGTTTCTCTTAAATCTATATTGCATGGAATAAATGGATCGGTCCTTGCTAATAATTGTTTAGATTCTGTATTATAAATTTCAATCTGCCCATTTGAGTATTTACCTTTGGCAAATAATGCTGTCTCACTATTAATGAACATTGGTCTTGATGTACCATCATCCTTTACTTTTACTTGTGTTACCGGATTAAAAATTAGTCTCCAGTTTTTAAAATCTAGAATAATCACTAATTGGAGAATATTATCTTTTGAATTTAATTGGATTTTGAGAGAATATTTATCTTGAATTACATTAACAGGGATAAGCCCTTCATATGAAGGAAACAAATCTGAATTTCTTAATCTTAATGAAATTATTGGTATATCATACTCAGTTTTTTCGTTTATCCTTTCACCATTTTTCAGAGAATTGATAATGTTTTTTCCAAATATATTTACAAAACCTTGTAGCTCATATAAATGCAAATCATGGAAAGTTGACTTTGTTATAATTTTTAGTTCTTTTTCAATAGCGATTTCAGCAAGTTCCTGAATCAGTGGCAAATCTTTACTCAATCGCAATATATCAGATGGAATATCAGGATCAACTACAGGATCATTAAAAGAGTGGGCAATTGCACATCGTCCTTGGAGATAAAAATATTCTCCTAAATCTGTGTGTTCTTTTTTTAATTCTTCTAAACGTTCTGAGGAGCTAAATCCTTTAACATTTATTAGGTTAATATTAATCCAATCTTTTTGATTACTTCCAGTACTGAATATAACATTCAAAACTTTATAAAAGCCTAAGAAAGAATAGGCTATACTATTAACGCTCTTAGCTTCACGAAATAGTGCTAGAGCACGTTTTGACTTATCATCTTTCGGTTCTGGTAAATAATCTACTTTGTATCCTTTAGAAATAAATCTACCATTAGATTTGCCAATTAATATAGGTTTTGATCCACCTGTACCGGAAGAAGTTATATTTATTCCTCCAAACTCACTCCAAGATAGAGCACTAAGAAATCTATTTACAAGTAGATTAGCAGTTTTCATGCTATATTTTTCAGGGCAAGACAAAGATATTGACTGTGAAAGCGTATCACTTTCCGGTCTTAACAAATATTTATGTCCAAGATATTCTATTTCAGTGTCCTCTATAGGCCAACCAAAATCTGCTTCAACACCAACAGTGTACCACCAATTATTTCTCATAATAAAACCTTTTTAATTTGATTATTGTCCGTCAATAAAAATAATTAAGTAATAATGGATCAAAAAACAAGGAAAAGAATTATATGCACATAGTTTGAGATATTTCTCAAACTTTCCACAAACTTTTCTCAAACTTTCTGCAAATGTATATCTGCAAATGTATAAAAATGTATATTTCTTAATCAAAATAACACGCAACTAATTTTTCTGAAATTAATATTTTTATTTGACAGAAAATTGGTTATCTTATGTTTAGCACTCATTAAGTAAGATTGCTAAGAAAGTGAAAAAAATAAATAGGAGGCTATAAAAATTATGGCAAAGCAAATGAAATTTAGTCATAGTTCAAGAACCGCAATGAAAAAAGGGGTTGATGAGCTTACTGATGCTGTTAAGGTTACATTAGGACCCAAAGGCAGAAATGTTGTTATAGATAGAAAATTTGGTTCACCACTCATCACAAAAGATGGTGTTACTGTAGCAAAAGAGATCGAGTTGGATGACCCTTTTGAGAATATGGGTGCTCAACTGGTAAAAGAAGTTGCAGAAAAAACTCATGATGTTGCAGGTGATGGAACTACTACTGCAACGATCCTTACCCAGGCAATTATCGAAGAAGGTCTTAAACATGTTACAGCTGGTGTAAATCCAATGTATCTGAAAAGAGGAATTGAAAAAGCATCAAGAGTTGTTACTGCAAAGATCAAAGAACTTAGTTTAGAAACTAAAGAAAATGAGAAGATAGCACAAATCGCTGCAATTTCCGCTAATAACGATAAGGAAATTGGAAATCTGATTGCTGAAGCAATGAGAACTGTTGGCGAGGAAGGAATCATCAATGTAGAAGAAGCTAAATCTATCGAAACTTCTTTGGACAAAGTTGAAGGAATGCAGTTTGATCGTGGATATCTATCTCCCTACTTTGTAACAGATCCCGATAAAATGATCACAGAATTTGAAGATCCCTATATTCTTCTTTTCGATAAAAAAGTAAGCGTAATGAAAGACTTGCTACCAATACTCCAGGAAGTTGCACAGACAGGAAAACCATTTTTCATTATTTCTGAAGATATCGAAGGCGAAGCACTTGCAACTTTAGTTGTAAATAAACTCCGCGGAACATTGAATGTAGCTGCTGTAAAAGCACCTGGATTTGGTGACAGGCGTAAAGCTATGATGGAAGATATTGCAATCCTCACGGGTGGAACTGTAATTTCCGAAGAAATGGGCAGAAAACTTGAATCTGCAACAATTAAAGATCTTGGAACAGCGAGAAAAGTAATTATAGATAAAGAAAACACAATCATTAGAGAAGGTGCTGGAAGTACAGAAGACCTTAATGCTCGTGTTAAGCAGATCAAAGCTCAGATCGAAGAAACTACATCTGATTATGATAAAGAAAAACTCCAAGAAAGACTCGCTAAACTTTCAAGCGGTGTTGCAGTTCTTAAGATCGGTGCAGCAACAGAGACCGAAATGAAAGAGAAAAAAGCAAGAGTTGATGATGCCCTTCATGCTACTCGTGCTGCAGTTGAAGAAGGTATCGTAGCTGGTGGTGGAGTAACACTTATTTATGCTGCAAGAGCAATTGATAAGATGAAACATGAAACTCACGAAGAAAAAGTTGGAGCACAAATTCTTAAAAGCGCACTCACAAAACCTGCTTATTATATTGCATCAAATGCTGGTGAAGAAGGTGCTCTCATTGTTGAAAAGATCAAAAATTCTGATGATGTTCATTTTGGATTCAATGCAGCTAAGGGAGAATTTGTTGACCTTTTTAAAACCGGAATCATAGATCCGGCTAAGGTTGTTAGAAGTGCTGTACAAAACGCAACAAGTATTGCAGGACTCTTCCTTACAACAGAATGTATAATTACGGACATTAAAGAAGATGCAGCCGCAATGCCTCCTATGCCAGGCGGAATGGGTGGAATGCCGGGAATGGGAATGTAGATCACAACCAAATATAAATGTATTAAAGGGGAGAATTCATCTCCCCTTTTTTTTATTACCCATACAGCTTAATAACTAGTCAAAAAAGGCTTGACATCAAAATCCTCAGTTTTTTTTATACTTTTCGTTGCCGAAGTGGTGAAATTGGTATACGCAGTGGATTCAAAATCCTCCGAGCAATAGCTCGTGCCGGTTCGATTCCGGCCTTCGGCACCATAATTTCTAGGAGGTTATTTTTAATTTAAATTGTCACATCTTCTGTTTTAATTTTTACCTAATATAATATACTGGAGGAATCAATGAAAAGTAAAGTAATCATCCTAACACTCATTTTAATTATGCTTATACCGATTGCAGCAAATGCAATTTCAGAAGCAGCCGTAATATTTCTATTAATTGAACCAAGTGCTCGAACAGGCGGTATGGGGCAAGCATATGTTGCACAAACAGATGACGCATTTGCCGGATACTGGAATACAGGTGCAATGGCATTTAATAGAAAAAAACAATTTAGTAGTATGTTTTCAAATTGGTTTGGTAAAATATTCAGTGATATGTATTATTTTCATCTTTCTGGAAATAACTATATAGAAGACCTGGGAAATGTGGGATTTGCCGCAACTTATATGACTTATGGTAAACAAGATCAATTAGATGAAAATGGCGTTTTGCTAAGCACTTTTGAAAGTTATGACCTTTCTATAGCGGCAACTTATGGTTACCAGGCTAGTCAAAATACTGGTGTTGGTCTTGCATTCAAATTCATACTTAGTGATCTTGCACCTGAAGGAACTGGTAATAATGAAGGCGGCATCAAGGGACGTGGAATGAGTTACGCTTTCGATCTTGGGCTAAAACATAAAAGTGTTGATTTTGGACAA
>JAUVKM010000198.1 GCA_030596265.1 Candidatus Cloacimonadota bacterium | reverse complement strand
ATATATTTCTACGAACTACAAATCGGGAAGGATCTTTCTGAGGTGAAAAAAATGCTGATCGTGAAGTAATATAGAAACAAAATGTTGGTTAATGCTTTACAATTACAAGATCGCAACGATCCCAATTTCTAATTCCTAATTTCAAATTTCTCATTGCTTTTATACGCTGACACGCTTGTTAGGTGTTCTATAATAACTTGATTTCATTGAAAGATAGACTATATTGTTCATAATCATCATCTACAATCATTTGGTATACTTTCATTTTTTTTATAGTTGCAATATCAATTAATATTTTACTGTTTCTTTCTGAAATTTCTGATCCCAGATATAAGCTTTTTGCTTTAATATTTGGTAAATAAGAATAATCAGGTTTTGGATTATCAATATTATTATCTGTTAATCGGATTAATCTCCACTCTTTTTCGTATTCCCATTCATTAGATTTAAAAAGTATAGATTTATAATAAAATAATTTATCGTAAAAAGGTTCGTGAAACTTTAATCCCATCTGATGATAGAAATTTTCTATAAAATTAAATTCTACATAATCAGTAGCATCATATCTTTTATCTGAATAAATAATAGGGAATAATTTGTTATCTACAAAAAGGCTCCCTCGAATATTGTTCTTTCCAATGTCAATATCATACATTGATTTTAAATTATATCCTAATGCAAACCCAGTATGGTTATTACTATAATGCGCCCACATTAGTGTCGAATCAATTATTTCACTGAAACAAGATATTAAAGAAGCTTGCTTTATGCTTTTCTTTGCTAAGTCAGTAATTAATACTATTTGTTTTTTCTGAAGTTCATTAATAGAATCCATTAATTTTGGTGTGAGTTTAATTGGTTTGCCTTCGTGAGTAGAATTTTCAATAATTCTATCGATAAATGCTTGTCCAAATTTTTTAATTTCAGCATTTTTAAAATTGTTATCTAACAATAATCTATTTGTTTTTTCAAAATGCTTATCACTTGTATTTGCAGATAATGTTTTAAGAATTTTTTCTGTGTCAATATACAATAGAGAATCATGAGGGTCATTAAATGTAGCTGGTTTTGATAAAAACAATTGATCCTTTTTGAATGCATTGATATTATTTTGATTACAATTTCTGTATTTAAAGAGTTTTGATGGTGTAATTCTCCAACAATATGAATATAATTCTGAGACTAATTTCTGCTCTTTATCTAGGTGCATATTCTCAGGGATTTGCAAATTCATTATATACTTTTTAAATTCTTCTCTTATATTTCCCACTGTTATTCCTTGAAGTTAGTTACACATAACGTTTGTATCCCCGAAAAAGTTTCATGGATCCGCCAAAGGACGGATAAGTATTATCTTTAGAAATATGTTTTCAAGTATTATATTCCCAACCCAAACATCAAAAAGTCATCTTAACACCAAAGATTACCTGTAATTCCTCAGCAATGTAGTTATTATATTTCTTATATTCTTGGTTCAATAAATTCCTTGCTTCTGCCAAAATAGATATGTTATCTCTCAGGTTATAAAGTGCAGAAACGTCTATCATGAAAGCATTATCAAGATCTGCATCTTCATCATCTACCCCGCCGGAAAGAAGCTGCAGATCAATTCCTATGCGATAGAGATTCTTACTATATTCAAGCTTGGTGGAAGAGTTAATCAGCGGTTCAAAATAAAGATCTTCTTCCGATAATTTATATTCCACATTTTGAATAAAAGTAATATTTTTATATTCGTAAGCTGCTTTCAATCCTATTTTGTGTATCAGGCAATCAATCTTTTCCAATTCATAAAAACCGTTTGCATCATCATCAGAATACATTAAGTGATCTCTTTCTAAGCTGGCATTATGATATATTGAAATTGGCAGAGCATAATCACTTTCAAGCGTAATAAATGAATTCAGAATTTTCTTAGTTTGGGAGTCACCCTGAAATATGTCTTGAAGCAGGTTTTCATTAAAACCATCTGCACGTGAAAAGTTTGAAATTGTCGGATTGTTTTCAAATCTGATCCCAATATTCTTGATTAAACTGATCTTAGAATTAAAGCTAACAGATGGATAAATTCCATCCTCATCATAAGCGCACCAAAATCCAATTTCATCAAAGAATTTCAGATGAGAAATACCGACATCGCAATACCCGGAAACACTCTGCTTAAGTAAATTCACGCTGATCTTTCCAATCAAGTTATTATATTTTATTCCAACCTTTGAATTTATATCAAAATCCTTAGCAGAAGCCTGCAATTGAGTAAATTCATGATAAGCACTTTTCAGATCAATATCCCAAATGTAATCCGAAAGTTGCGAAATCACAAGATCTTTTCTCACATAAGATAAATAACCACCTGAGATTTTAGTTTCACCAAATTCCTTATTAGTGAAATCGAAGATCATCTTGTGTTCATTAATTTCCGGCTGCCATTGCAAACTATAAGCACTCTCTTTCCAATCATCAGGTCTTTCTCTGTTATAAAGATCAGCAGAAAATTGCCAGATATTCCCGGAAGAAATTACCCCATTAACAGATGTAAAATTATCCAATCCGCCTTTAAACTGGAATGCGGCTCTTTCCTGAATTGGATAAGTAATTGGAGACTCGATGATGATTGGAGTATAATATGCAGAATATTCAAATTGCTCTTTTGAAGAGATTAAACAATATTCATTTACGTTCCTATCTGAGCTTAATGTATCTTCCAGAGATTCAGTTTCTCCCTGGATTACGATATCACCAAGATCAAGCGGATCACCATCAATTGCTGAAAGTACATAGAACTGAATACAGAGCAGGATAATAATTAACTTTTTCATTTATCCTCCTCTTGCAGCAAGTTCTCTAGTTTTTCTTTCATCTCCACTGATATGTCATTTTTTATCACATCAAAAAGTTTCTTGGCTTCATCATAATTATTTACTTTCATGTAGGAAATACAGGCAAGTGCTTCTGCCCTATTGCGGATCTTTTCAAATTCCGGATAAAGATATCGCATGCGCAAGAGTTCAGGGATAGCCGTTTCATTATCACCATTCTTACTTAACAGAAGTCCTTTTAGGAATTGAGATCTTGCCTTCACACTTTTATATTTACTTTTACTTGAATCTTTAATTCTCAGATCCAATTCTTCGATCTGATCGAGATTCATCATCCATTCAACTTCCAATAGCTGGGCAATTTCCCGTTCTTCACCTGTCGCAAATTCCATAAATTTATTAAAATCATTTTTAAAGAATTCGCTATTTTGTTCCAGTTCGATCTCAAGTAGTTCCAACCAAATATCTTCACGTCTGGATAGCATCGATGCCTTTCTCAGTTTATCAATTGCACCGGTGTAATCATTCATTTTCACTAGTAATTTTGCCCAATGCTTCAGAACACCGGGATCATGTTTTTTGGAATGCAGCTCTTCATAAGTTGATACAGAATTCTGATATTCACCAAGATTCTCATAGCAAAGTGCTTTCATTAATTTGATCTCTAAAGTGTTCTCATGCTCAGGATCAAGAATTTCAAGTTCTTTACTTGTATTAATTGCTTCCTGCCAGTTCGCCTTTTTGTAAAGGTAGTAGATCTTTCTATCAAGCAATTCCACCCGGATTTTTTTATCGGAACAATTTCGCAATAAGTCATCAACTTTTTCGGTAAAATCAATCGTCTCAGATTGCTCTGATGCCCAGCGCAGACCATTGATAGAGTTATTCAGAATTTTATCATCAATGCCCGGCTGAATAAGAACAGTATAGTGATCTACAGCATTATTAAAATCACCCAGATTATAGTAAGAATCGGCAGTACCCAGAATTGCAGAATAGTAATCGGGTGCAGATTGGAAATTCTTAGTGTATTGTTTGAAGTATTCAATTGCACTTAAATAATTCTCTGCACTGAAAGCAGAAGTAGCTGCTTTGATAATATATTTTTCGGGTGAAGTTGCTGAACCGGAAAGCCTGCTGTACAATCGCGATGCTTCATCAAATCTTTTCAGTTGATATAGTGTCCATGCCTTTCTGGAAAGCACAGCTTCTTCCTGGACAGAATTTCCAGTATGATCCGCTGCAAACGAATAAGCTTCTAAAGCTTTGTTATAATTACGTTCAGCAAATTCAATGTTCCCTTTAAGTAAGAACCTATCAAATAAGTATTTTGTATCAGATGGAATATTTCCCACAGATTTTCTTGCAGCGTCAAAATTTTTATTTAAATAGTGAATATGCCCGATCCGCTCCCAGGTAAATCCAACATCACAGACTCCACCAAGTGCATCTTGATAATATCCTAAGGCTTTAGAATACTCACCCTTTTCAAAATTGATCTCTCCGAGATAATAATTACTCATTCCCATCTTTTCAGAATTGGCAAATTGATCTCTAACTTTATTGAAAGAAGATGCTGAGATTTCATGTTTACCATTTTGGAAATTGATCAAACCTATCTTAAAATTAGCTTCATCAGCAAATTCTCCTTGTGGAAATACAGAAAGATAAAGTTCGTATTCGGATATAGCATCTGATTTTTTATTGATCAGAAAATTTGATTCTGCAATTAGATAGAATGTTCTCTCTTTTATGGAATTATAAGCTTCATTTCCAATTGTATTTCCTGAACTTCTGGCATTGGTGAAAAATGAGAGAGAATTACTGAAATTATTATTTTTAAAACTATTGTACCCTATCTGATAATAGGCAA
>JAUVKM010000154.1 GCA_030596265.1 Candidatus Cloacimonadota bacterium | reverse complement strand
GTCTGGAAAATGGAAATAAATTAAAAGATGTTAAGAAAGACATTGCTCGCATGAAAACTCTTTTAACAGAAAGGGAATTAAGAGGTTAACATGGCTAGAAAATTAACCAAAACTTGCATTGTCGTTAGCGACAAAATGGATAAAACAATAGTAGTGAAAGTTGAGCGTCAGTTCAAACACCCACTATATAAGAAAATTGTTAGAAGACATAAAAAATTTAAAGCTCATGACGAAAAAAATGAATGTGGTATCGGTGATGTTGTTCTGATAGAAGAAAGTAATCCGATAAGCCGTCAAAAAAGATGGTCATTGAGCAAAATAATTACGAAAAGTAAATAAGGAGTCTGAAATGATTCAAGCTCAGACAAGATTAATTATAGCAGATAATTCCGGGGCAAAGAAAGCTGAATGCATCAAAGTTCTTGGTGGATCAAAAAGAAGATATGCCAGCCTTGGTGATATTATTGTTGTTGCAATTAAATCGGCAACTCCAAATGGTAAGATCAAAAAAGGTTCTGTAGAAAAAGCTGTGATCGTGCGTACTCACAAAGAAGTCAGCAGACCTGACGGAACCTATATTCGTTTCCATGATAATGCGGCTGTCATCATCGATGAAAGATTAGAGCCGGTTGCAACCCGTATATTTGGTCCGGTAGCGCGTGAATTGAGAGAACATGGATTTATGAAAATTGTCTCTCTGGCACCGGAAGTTCTTTAGAGGTAACTATGTTTAAAAGTAATAGTAAAAAGAAAAGTACAAAGAAGATGAGAATTAAAAAAGGCGATAATGTTGTAATTATTGCCGGAAAATACAAAGGAGTTAAAGGTAGAGTTCTTAAAGCAATGCCAAAAGAAAGCAGGGTCATTGTTGAAAAAGTAAACTTTATCAAAAAACACACTCGACCTAACCAGCAGAATCAACAGGGCGGGATTGTAGAAAAAGAAGCTCCTATTCATGTTTCAAATGTGAAGTTGTATAACGATAAGATCAATGATGTATCTCGTGCTGTATTTATAAAGCATGGAGACTCCAGGATTCGTGTTTGTAAAAAAACCGGTGATGAGATCTAAAGGAGATGGGAATGAATAGATTACAAGAAAAATACAAAAAAGAAGTTGTCCCTTCTCTAATGAAACATTTTGGATTTAAGAATGTGCATTGTGTTCCAAAATTGGAAAAAATATCTGTTAATATTGGAGTTGGTGAAGCTACACAAAATAAAGCATTATTAGATAATGCTGTAAAAGAACTCACAATTATTACAGGTAGAAAACCGATTGTTACAAGGGCAAAAAAATCTATCTCTAATTTTAAATTGAGAGAAGGAATGCCAATCGGGTGTAAGGTAACTCTTCGTGGTGAGGTCATGTATGAATTTATTGATAGACTTATCTCGATAGTTATTCCAAGAGTTCGAGACTTTAGGGGTACATCAAACAAATCTTTCGATGGTCGCGGAAACTTCTCTTTAGGAATTAAAGAACAAACTGTTTTTCCTGAAATTGAATATGATAAGATCGATGCCGTTAGAGGTTTAAATATTACAATAGTAACGACTGCTAATAATGATGAAGAAGGAAGAGAACTTCTTCGTTTTCTTGGTATGCCGTTCAAGAAAAATTAGGAAGGGGTAATTTTGGCTAAGAAATCATGGGTTGTAAAACAGAAAAGAACTCCAAAGTATGCAGTAAGAAAATATTCTCGCTGTAAATTATGCGGTCGTTCCAGAGCCTATATGAGAGATTTTGGAATATGCCGTCTTTGCTTTAGAAAATTAGCTTCTGAAGGTCAGATACCTGGAGTTAAAAAAGCTAGTTGGTAAAATATATCATAAGGGATAAAGGAGAAAAAAATGAGTTGTACAGATCCGATCGCTGATGCTATTACTATGATAAGGAACGCATATCGGGCGGACCATAAAACGGTTGTTATTAATCATAGTAATGTAAGTGAAGCAATAGTAAAAATTCTCTCAGATGAGAATTTTGTGAATAGCTATGAGCTTATCGAAAGAGAGCCGGAAAAGAAAATTTATAGAAAGAAGATCTTTATTAACCTTCGTTATACGAACCTTGGCGAAGCAGTTTTGAAGGGAATTGTTAGAATTAGTAAGCCAGGATTACGAGTTTATGTTAATTCTAAGAATATTCCTTCAGTTTATAATAACACAGGTTGTGCTATTATTTCTACTAATAAAGGCGTAATTACTGATAGAGATGCTCGCGAGATGAAAGTCGGCGGTGAGTATATCTGTAAAGTATGGTAATGGGAGGATATTATGTCTAGAATTGGAAAAACTCCTGTACCAATACCGGAAGGTATAAAAGTAGAAATTAAGAATAATATAATTACTGTTTCTTCTAATAATGGTGAACTCATTTATAAATTTCAAGATGGGATCACAATTAAACAAGAAGGAAATGAATTGATTTTAAAAAGAAGAGATGATTCTAAAAAACAGAAATCTTTCCACGGACTCACGAGATCATTAGTTAATAATATGATCATCGGTCTTTCAGAAGGTTATGTAAAAGAATTACAGGTCATTGGAACTGGATATTCTGCAGAAGTATTAGGACCATGGTTAAGGCTCAGTGTTGGCTTCTCTCATGATATCCTCATACAGATCCCCGAGAACCTTAAAGTTGAAGCTGAATCAGTTCCAAGAAGAGAGCAAGGTGCTCTTGGGGTTCAAGCTAAAATTAAAATTAGTGGAATCCATAAAGAAGATGTAGGCAAATTTGCTGCAGAGATCAGAAAATGTAGACCTCCTTTGAACTATGCTACAGGTAAAGGCATACGCTACAAAGGCGAATATGTTCGCATTAAACCTGGCAAGACTGCCGCAACAGCATAGGAGAGAGCATAATGGATAATAAATCAGTTTCCTATAAAAGATATAAAGCTCGTGCTAAAAGAAAACGTGCAATTAGAGGTAAAATTTTTGGAACTCCTGAAATGCCGCGATTAGCAGTTTTCAGAAGCCTGAAGAATATAAGTGCTCAGATCATTGATGATACAACCGGTACAACATTAGTATCATTCTCTACTATTTCAAAAGATCTGAAAATTGATAAATCTAAAAAGAAAACAGAACAAAGCTTTGAAGTCGGACAAAAACTTGCTGAGATCGCTATTAAGAAAGGGATCAAGAAAGTTTGTTTTGATAGAGCGGGATATTTATTCCATGGTAGAGTGAAAGCTCTTGCCGCAGGCGCTCGTAAAGCTGGTTTGGAATTTTAGGAGGAATTTTGGATAAAAGAAAAGGAAATCCTCGTTCAAATGAACCCGAATTTGCAGTTGAAAAAATTGTAGCTACTAATCGTGTTGCAAAGGTTGTGAAGGGTGGTAGAAACTTTAGTTTTAACGCAACAGTTGTTGTGGGAGATAAAGAAGGTAATGTAGGTGTAGGAACAGGGAAAGCTAACGAGATCGTTAATGCTATCCAAAAAGCGAAAGGAAAAGCCGGAAAGACAATGTTTACGGTTCCTATCGTTAAGGGAACTATTCCTCACGAAATAATTGGTCGTTTTGGAGCTAGCAGGATCATGCTTAAACCGGCATCACCTGGTACAGGAATTATTGCAGGCGGACCTGCTCGTGCTATTCTTGAAGCTGCAGGAATTCAGGATATACTAACTAAATCTTTGGGTTCTAATACTTCTGCCAATGTTGTTAAGGCAACTGTTAATGGCTTAAAAAAGCTGAGAACAATTGCTCAAGTTGCAAGACTTCGCGGTAAAACAATTGAAGAAATCAGTGGACATAAACAATCTGAGGAGGTAGCTGAATGAAACTTAAAGTAACTCAGATTCGCAGTGTAATAGGTAGAAAGGAAGATCAGAAAAGAACCATTATTGCTCTTGGTCTTGGTAAGATCAGTAGAACAAAAATTCATGATGATAATCCGGTTATTCGCGGTATGGTCTTCAAGGTTGCTCATCTTGTAAAAGTTGAGGAGATCAAAGAAGAGAAAGTTGCAAAGAAACCAGCTGCAAAGAAACCAGCTGTGAAAAAAGCAATTGATAAAAAGGATGCACCAAAGAAAACTGTTCCAAAGAAAACAGTAACTAAAAAAGAAACTACTAAAAAAGCTATAGAAAAAAAGGTGACTGAAAAGAAAACTACTACAAAGAAGCCAGCAACAAAAAAAACAACAGAAAAGAAAACACCTGCAAAAAAAGCAGCACCTAAAAAAACAACAGCAATGAAAGCAACAACAATGAAAGCAACAACAAAGAAAGTGACACTAAAGAAAACCGCAGCAAGCAAAGTTAAGAAGTAGTAAGAGGAGAAATAATGAAACTTCATAATCTCGAACGTCCTAATATAAAGACAGGTAAAAAAAGATTGGGTAAAGGTCATGGTTCCGGATTCGGCAAAACAGCCGGTAAGGGGCACAAAGGACAAAAATCACGTTCCGGTGGAAATATTCCAGCTTGGTTTGAGGGCGGTCAGATGCCTTTGCAGCGTCGTTTACCTAAAAGAGGTTTTACCAATATATTTAAAAAACAATTTAGAATTGTTAATCTAAGTGATCTTCAAGAAATGGAAGTAAAAGAATTTGATATTCCATTACTTGAAGAATTAAATTTGATCCGCAAGCCAAAAGCTAAAGAGAACGCTCCTGTAAAAATTCTTGCAAGAGGATCTGAAATATTTGACAGAAAGATCATAATAAAAGCTAATGCCTTTTCAAAAGTTGCAAAAGAGTTGATCGAAAAGCAAGGCGGAATTGCGGAGGTTATATAAAGTGTGGAAGAGCATAACTAATATTTTTAAAATTCCGGATCTTAAAAAGAAGATTCTTTTTACAGGATTGATCCTGGTGATCTATAGATTGGGAAGTTATATTCCCATTCCCGGAATAAATTCAGACGCATTATCACAGTTCATTGGTGGAGCCAATCAATCAGGTGGTAACCTTTTTGGTATGTTCGACCTTTTTGTTGGTGGTAACCTTGGACGTGCCTCTGTTTTTGCTTTAGGAATTATGCCTTATATTACAACTTCAATTGTTATTCAACTTTTAGGTGGAGTTATTCCATTTTTTGAAAGATTGAAGAAAGAAGGAGCCGAAGGACAAAAGAAAATAGCACAATACACCAGATATGGAACGGTATTTATTGCATCTTTTAATGCATTAGGTATCAGTATGTTCTTGCAGTCGGGTGTAGAAGGTGCAGTTCCAAATCCTGGGTTCTTATTTATATTTACAAGCGTTGTAACAATGGTTACAGGCGTGATGTTTATAATGTGGCTTGGAGAGCAAATTACAGAACATGGTATTGGTAACGGGATCTCATTGATCATTTTTGCTGGTATTATTGCTCGTTATCCTGCCGGTTTTGCACAAATGTTCCAAATGGTAAGAGTAGGAGCTATGAGTATTTTCACAGCTGTCGCAGTACTTTTGGTTATGGTTGTGGTTACAGCTTCTGTTGTTTTAATAACAGAAGGTGTGCGTAAAATACCGGTTCAATATGCAAAAAGAATTGTTGGAAGAAAGGTTTATGGCGGACAGAGTACACACATTCCACTTAAAGTGAACACTGCCGGTGTAATTCCAATTATTTTTGCTTCCTCTATTTTAATGTTCCCTCGTACAATTGCTACTTTCTTTAAAGATAGTGATTTCATGAATGCACTCGTAGGATATTTATCACCTGGGGCATTTTTATATACAACTCTTTATGTAAGTCTGATCATTTTCTTTGCTTATTTCTATACAGCGATGGTTTTAAATCCTATTGAAATGGCAGAGAATATGAAAAAATACGGTGGATTTATTCCTGGTCGTAAACCTGGTAA
>JAUVKM010000283.1 GCA_030596265.1 Candidatus Cloacimonadota bacterium | reverse complement strand
AGTAAACCAATGGATTTCAGTAAATATGATATGATCTATGGTGGAGCTCAGAAAAATATTGGACCCGCAGGTGCAACATTTGTAGTTATTAAAAAATCCATGATGGAAAAGATCAATCCAAATCTTCCTTCAATGATAAATTATAATACTCATGTCAGCAAAGATTCCATGTTCAATACACCACCAACATTTGCAATCTATGTAATTGGTGAAGTTCTTAAATGGATTGAGAGTAATGGCGGATTAGAAGGTATGCAGAAGATCAATGAAGAAAAAGCTGCCTACATTTATAATGTTATCGATAGTTCAGATTTTTACACCGGAACTGTGGTAAAAGAAGATCGCTCACTCATGAATATTCCATTCCGTCTTCCAACTGAAGAACTGGAAAAGAAATTTGTTGCAGAGGCAGTTGAAAATAACATGTTTAACTTAAAAGGACATAGAAGTGTTGGAGGCTGCAGAGCTTCAGTTTATAATTCACTTCCAATGGAGTCAGCAAAAGCTCTTGCAAAATTTATGCTCGATTTCGAGAAAGCGAATAAATAGTACAGAATAAATTATATTATGCGGGTTTTCCAATAACTGACGGGAATCCCGCATTTATTTATGAATGATAAAATAATTTCACAAAAACAACATAAACTAGATCTTTCTGATCTCAGATTGATTCATCTTGCATTTTTCACTGCCTTTGCAATTACGATCTATGTTGTAGAAAGCTTCATTCCAAAACCTTTTCCATTCATGAAACTGGGATTGGCTAATATCGTTGTACTTCTGCTGCTGGTTTCCGGCAACGTGCGCTATGCGCTTATTGTAATAATTGGAAAGACTGTTGCAGGTGGATTCTTCAGCGGTTTATTCTTAAGCCCCACAACACTTCTTTCTTTAAGTGGAAGCTTATGTTCACTTGGAATTATGGTGTTATTCATAAAAAGCAAAGTTCATTTTAGTGTAATAGGGATAAGCATTTTAGGTGCAGTAGCACACAACTTGGCTCAAATAGCAGTTGTCCGTTTGATCCTCATAAAAGAAAATACAATATTTTATTTGACGCCGCTTCTTATTTTTATGGGAATAGTTACTGGAATTATAATAGGCTATATAGCCAAATTGTTTATGGATAGGATAAATGGAAATAAATAAAAAAGAAGTAATTAGGGTTTTATCAGTTTTAATAGTAATAATTGTTTTTTTCTTGGGAATGGGATTCGGTTTGTTCCGATATTATAGCAGAGAACTCCCACCGCTTTCTGAACTGCAAAGTTATGAGATGAAAGTAGGTTCCGAAGTTTATGATCGTAACGACAATTTAATACATATTTTTTATGTGGAGAAAAGGCAGCTAACACACTTAAAAGAATTACCCGATTATCTTACAAAAGGTATCATGGCGGTTGAAGATAAGAATTTTTATAAACATTGGGGTATGGATCAGCTAGGGCTAATTCGAGCAATTATTATTGATATTAGTAAAGGAGATTTCTCTCAGGGTGCAAGTACGATAACACAACAACTTGCCCGAAATATGTTCCTTTCACTTGATAAAAAAATACCACGTAAGATCAAAGAATTAATACTTGCAATCCGCATTGAAAAGAATTTTTCTAAAGACGAGATTTTGGAAATGTATCTTAATAAATCTCCCTTTGGTCCCGGATTATATGGCATTGAAGTGGGATCGAAGAAATATTTTGGTAAAGATGCAAAAGATCTTACAATACCGGAAGCAGCACTTCTAATTGGAATGCCTCAACTTCCCAGTGCCTATTATCCATTCCGTTATCCTGAGCGGGCACTTCGCAGGAGGAACATTGTTCTAAGACGAATGTTTGAAGAGAAGGTGATAACTGAGGAAGAATATGCAGAAGCTCGTGAAACCGAATTAGAATTATTTGAGCCAACTGGAAATTTTGGGGCGAAAGATTATTTCATGGAGTTCATTCGTAGAAGGCTTGAACGTGAATTCAGTACAACTCAACTTTTTACAGGCGGGCTTAAAATTTATACAACGCTTGATATGGAACTTCAAGAATATGCAGATTCCGTATTGAATATGAACTTGAGGAAATTCGAGTATAAAAATGGTTATGAATTCAAATATGATGATTTCCCAGTCGATACAATAAATATTGTAACACCTTATGTGCAGGGAAGTGTTTTCTCAATTGAGCCGGAAACAGGTTATGTGAGGGTGATGATCGGCGGCAGGAATTTTAATCATAGTAAATTGAATCGTGTAATGCAGTCTATTCGGCAGCCAGGATCTTCCTTTAAACCGATATTATATTCTACTGCTCTGGTTAATGGCTATACTCCTGCTACAATAATTGAGGATGAACCTTTCTCATTTATCCAGAATGACACACTTTTCTGGAGTCCGAAAAACTACTCAAGCCGTAATTTCGGGTACACACGATTGCGCACCGGATTGAAGAAATCAAGAAACGTTTATGCAGCCAAAACAATATTTGATATTGGTCCTAGAAAGGTTATGGAATTTGCCGAACGATTTGGAATTACAACTCCTGTTTATCCTTTCTACACTCTGGCAGTTGGTAGTATGGAAGTTAAACCCTTTGAATTGATAACTGCATATACAACCTTTCCAAATGGTGGAGAGCGGGTAAAACCGATTTACATTAGACGTGTTGAAGATAAATATGGCAAGATCCTAAAAACAAACGAACCGGAAAAGATCAGGGTGATGAATGAGCAGGCAGCATATATTATGGCTAGTTTAATGCAATCGGTTTGTGAGGATGGAACCGGTGTTGGAATTCGTTGGCAATCTGGTTATGAAACACTTGGCTCGATAAGTTATAAATGGAATGCTGCCGGAAAAACAGGAACAACTGATGATTTCCGAGATGCCTGGTTCATTGGATACAATAAAAAACTTGTTACTGGTAT
>JAUVKM010000012.1 GCA_030596265.1 Candidatus Cloacimonadota bacterium | reverse complement strand
TGTGGATGCTCTGGATAAAGCAGATTATGTGCATGTGAAGGGAAAGAATGGCAATCTTACTAATATTAAGGTGAAAATGCAAAAATTGGATGATCCTGCTAAACAAACTAATTTTGTTAATTGCGGGGCAGATGTGAACATCCCAGTTGGTGAAGTATTCACTTCTCCTACATTAGCTGGAACAAATGGTATTCTTCATTTGAAAGAGACGTTTCTAAAGCAATTAAAATTTGTTGATCTGAATCTGAAATTCAAAGATGGATATGTTGAAGATTATTCCTGTGGAAACTTTAAGAAGAAAGAGGATAACAGAAAATACATTGAAGAAAATCTCCTCTTTCCGCACAAGACACTTCCAATAGGTGAATTTGCAATCGGAACAAATACACAGGCGTATGTGATGGCAAAGAAATTTGATATTCTATCGATCATGCCGGTGCTTATTGTAGAAAAAATGGGACCGCACTTTGCGATTGGTGACACTTGCTTTAGCTGGGAAGAAGATTCTGCTGTTTATAATCCAATAGATAACAAAGAGATCACAGCACGCGATAATGAAAGGAGTATTCTACGCAAAGAAGATGTTGCTAAGGCATATACCAATTGTCACACAGATATCACACTTCCATACGAAGACCTGGATTTCATTACTGCAGTTACAGCTGATGGAGAGAAGATCGATATTATTCGTGATGGTAGATTTGTAGTGCCGGGAACTGAAGAATTGAATGTTCCATTGGATGAATGGGAGAAAATATGAAAAAGATATTATTCGTTTCAGTATTAATTGTTGTATTCTATGTTAACGCATTTACATGCTCAATGTTCACTAAAACGGTAGCCGGTAAAACATTAGTAGGCAACAATGAGGATTGGAAAAATCCGAATACTGTTATTTGGACTCAACCGGGTGAAGGTGAAAAGTATGATTGTATGTATCTTGGATTTGATGACTATTTCCCGCAAGGTGGTATGAATGAAGCAGGATTATGTTTTGATGGATTCGCAACGAAAGTTAAACCTGTAACCGAGTCATTGAAAAAACCGGAATTTGAAGGACGTTTGATCATACACATTATGGAATCTTGTAGTACTATCGATGAAGTAATCGCTGAATTCGAAAAATATAATCTGAAATCTTTGTTGGAGTCTGCGATGTTGATGTTCGTAGATAAAACTGGAGATTCTGTCATCATCGAAGGTGATGGCTATATCCGTAAAAAAGGAAGTTTCCAAATTGTAACGAACTTCTATCAATCCGAAGTGAAAGAAGGAGTAAAGACTGGTTGTATACGTTATGATAACCTGCTTAAGCAGTTACCGGAATTGGAAATTACAATTGACGATTTTGCTCAAGCATTAGCTACAACGCATCAGGAAGGAAAATATCCAACACAATATACAAATATTTTCGATCCCAATAAATTGGAAATGTATCTCTTCAGATTTCATGATTATTCCAACTATTTGACATTCAATTTAAAAGAAGAGGTGAAAATAGGAAGACATGTAATCGAAATGAAGGATGTTTTCCCTTGGCTAATTGCATATGATGATTTTGTGAACCTGTCAAAGACTCTTGCAATAAAATTACACGAATTAATTGATCAGGATGGTTTGAAAGCAGCAATGGAAGCCTATCCCGATTTGAAAGAGAAGAAAGATATTGTTTATTGGTATCCTTTGGAAGAAGTTGAAATGAATCTAATGGGTTATTCTTATTTGACGGACGGAAAAATCGACGAAGCAATCTTTCTTTTCAAGATAAACGTTGAAAATTTTCCGGAAAGCTGGAATTGCTATGATAGCTTGGGTGAAGCCTATATGAATGCCGGAAAAACAGAATTGGCAATCAAGAATTATGAGAGGTCAATTGAATTGAATCCTGAAAATGAAAGTGGGATTGAGTTTCTTAAGAAATTAAAGGATAAAAAATAAAAGAAGATATAATTATGTTAATGAAAGATTTAACGAAGTTAGAAAAGTTTTACGCATGAATATTTAATTAAAAAATGAAAAATAGAATAATCCAATAAATTGGAGCATAATATGTTTGAAATACAAATTCGTGAAGCAACAATAGAAGATTCTTCTCTCATTCTCAACTTTGTAAAAGAATTAGCCGAATTTGAGAGAGCAGCATCCGAAGTATCTGCAACAGTTGAAGACATTCAAAAATCAATATTTGGTGCTGACTCAACTGTTAATGCTCTCATTTGCAGTGTAAATAATGAACCTATTGGGTTTGCTGTTTACTTTTACAATTACTCAACTTGGCAGGGGAAAAATGGTTTATATCTGGAAGACATTTATATAACTCCAAAATATAGAGGCAACGGTGCAGGAAAGATGTTATTTAACCATATTGCAAAAATTGCTGCCTTAAAAGATTGCGGTCGTTTTGAATGGAGCGTATTAAACTGGAATAGATCAGCAATAGAATTCTATGAATCATTTGGTGCAAAACCACGAAATGAATGGATTATTTACCGACTGGATGGTGAAGCTCTCAGAGATTTTGCTGATGAGTAAATTAAAGAAAATCAAGATCCTTCATCTGATCAGTCCGAGACCGAATTCAACCGGTAGTGGAATATGTGCAAACCATAATCCGGAGATCAGCAGCTTGTAATTTTGATAATTATCTGGTTGCAGGTGTTCATTCAGATAATTGAGATGAAATGGACTTCATTGAACAGGATGAGACGATGTTTATAAACTATTTATATCCAGCTTAAAAGATCTTCCTCTCTCGATCCACATTCCGGTAGGTAGATCTTCAAATCCGCATTTTTCATAAAAAGCCCGGTTTCCTTCAGTATAAGATAAGAAGAAATAGGAACCTTTGAATTCACTCAGTAACATCTTCATCATCTTTTTAGCAATACCTTTTTTTTGATATTGTGGTTCAACTATCACATCAAAAATACTTGTATAATAAACACCATCGGAAATTGCACGAGCAAAAGCAACCAGCTTGTCATTATGATTGGCAGTAACATAATAGGAACTTTTAAAAGCATACAGAATATCTTCCGGATTTTTATCCCAACCCACACTATTAAATATATTAATAACTTCTTCACTAGTTATTTCATTGTTAGTTTTGTAATCAATTTTCATTCTGTTCTCCTTATAATAATCGGAACGATCCCAATTTCTCATTGCTTTAAGGCCGCAGACACGCTTGTTAGCAGCTTTCTTTTCATTTCAGTAAAAGATATTTTCTCGTTGATTCCGCTTTTCCATTTACATTTAATTTATAGAGATAGACACCTGAACTTACAGGTTTCATGTTTTCATCATCACCATTCCAGATAATTGAATGATTACCTTTTAGTAGATTATTATTCGCTAAATTTTTTACTTTTTGTCCCTTAATATTGAAAATCGAAATCTCAATTTCTGAATCATTTTGAATTGAAAAGTATATAGTTGTTGTCGGATTGAAAGGATTTGGATAGTTATAAATATTCACTTTTTTTAAAAGAAGTAAATCATCTTCAATTGCGTTGTTAGAATATTCATAAGCTCCAATATCGTAATTGTTTCCAATACAATTATAACCTAATAATTCATCAATAGTGATATTATTCTCAGGAGGAATTAACCAACCTGAAGGTGTTCCAGCATCAATACAAGGTGAATCATTTAACAGGTGAAAATTAAACTCATCAGGATTCACAAAATTTGGATTACTATCAATATTATTTTCATAAATACCATTAAAAGAAGTCTGTTGAAAAAAAGCAAATCCTTCTTCACCTCCCATAATGTTTGAATAATAAAAATTTGGATTTGAATTACTTAGGTAAACGGAATGTAATACTGTGGGGTATGGATGAAACCAAATTATAGTGTTTATGATAGTTGGAGTTGAATTAAAGCTTAATAACCCAAAATTAGAATTATAAATAACAGAATTTATAATTATTGCATCACTTAGATTCAGAGTTATTCCCCTACGTCCCTCCTCGGCACCAATTAATGAACAAACAGTACTAATTATTTGTGGACTACCACCATTAACATAAATTCCTGTGGTCCAACCAGGATCTTCAGCTGGTTGAGCCGTCACATTATAAATGCTGCAGTTGTTAATTATTGGAGAACTGCTTGAAATTTGAATTGCAGTGATATTACCATTATAATACCCATTACTTTGTCCACTACAGTTTGCAATGCTGAAGTTACTTAGTACAATATTTGATGATTCGATCTTCAATGGAACAGCTAAAGGGTGGTATTTTACTCTTTCAATTTTAAAATTATCTAATTCAGAAGTTTCATTATAATCACAAGAAACATTGAATCTAATACCCTTCCAATAACTTGTAGCTTGGAAACAGATCGTGTTATCTGATGTGTTATCGGACAGTAATTGACCTAAAATATTGAATTCGTAAAGTCCCTGAAAATTAACTATTACTCCACTTTCGATAATTAAAGTTTCATTATCTGGAATTGAAATATTACCTTCAATTAAATAGGGTGAACCTTCAATTGTCCATTCACCAGAAACCTCACCACCAGGTATTACTGTTTGAGAAAAAAGTAAAAGCCAGTTAATTAAAATAATAATAGAAAATATTAACTTTTTCAATTTTTCCTCCAATCTTTTAAGTTGCTGCTAACGCCGAGCGTGCCATGTTCTTCTCGCTTTTCTCTCAATTTGAATGTGGAGGCTTTTGTTACAAGCAAATATCTTATCAAAAGAAAAGGAAACTTTGGGTATTATTTCAACAGTACACACTTACTTACAGCCTTTTCTTTTCCGTTTACGTATAGCTTTATAAAATATTGTCCGCTGGCTACTTTTTTTCTGTTATCGTCCACACCACGCCAGATAACCTCAAAATGACCTTTTGCTGAATATGCATCCATCAAGGTTTTTACTTTTTGTCCTTTAATATTGTAAATTGCTAGTTCAATTTTACCTGATTCTGCCAGATCAAGTTTGATTGTTGTTGATGGATTGAACGGGTTAGGATAATTTGATATTTGTGTGATTTCAGGAATAATAATTTCATTTTCATCATTTGATTGAGGATCACCTTGAAACTCATAAGATCCCATATCGATTGTTTCACCATAAATCCTTGGATTTCCGGCAAGATCAAATTCAGGAAGTTCTATTCCTGCTGGTAAGTCTAATGTACCGGCATCTATGCAGGGGGAATTTTCTGACAACATATAAGGATAATATCCAATATTTTCCCATAATGGGTTTTCGTATATATTACCTTCCATCCAATTAATCGCTCCATTGCTGTAATAAAAAACATTACTATCACCATTTTCTATAAGAGAATGTGAGATATTCACTTCTTCCTCGTTCCAGATGATAAAAGAATATCCGTCATTATTATACAAGATGCTATTATAAATATTTAATTCTGCACCTAACACAGAAATTACACAACCTGTACTATGAGAAAGTGTATTATCACCAAATGTGCAGTTTATAGCATCTACTAAAATATTTTCACCCATATATAAACCTGAAGAACCACCAAGACCGGTTTGAGGATTATAAAAATTACTATAATTACTATTAAAATCACAGTTCATAATTTGAACATAATAATCTCCAACTATCTCAGAATGCCCTCGAATGCTCGAACCTCCGCCGCTACCAGCCATTTCTCCCTGACCGGGATAATTATTTTGTACAAGAACATTTTCCATACTTATTTGCATAACAGGTTGGGGATTCTCAGCATAAATACAACTTATCCTGATTGCTGATCCCCCCGAATTATTTGTTACTTGTACATTTTTAAAATTGTAAATACCATCTCTACATTTTGTTGCGCTTCCAACATCACCATAACAATTATCAATTATGACGTTATTTAACTCAATATTTGATTTAAGTGTAAATATCGCTCCATAACTATCACCAATATTTGATGCATTTATCATTTTCACATTTTCAATCCATAGTTTTGGTAACTCATTGTCCGGATAATACTGATAGTTGAAAATAGAGGATTGATTCTCAGCATCAAGAATAGTCTCCTCCTGTGATATTCCGATATATTTAGTGCCATGCTTTATCCCAACCGGGAATAATTGATTATTTAAGGAGGGAGAATAAGTACCCGGTGCCAGATGGATAGTATGAGGAATTTCATCATTTCTTTTTATTAGTGTTTGTGCCCACGCTATAGTTTGTAGAGGTTCATCTATTGTTAAGCCACTATTTGTATCATCTCCATCCGGTGCTACATATAAATCCTGATCGATTTGCTCAATTTTATGATTTAAACAAGAAAAACTATATTCAGCATAAGAAGCAATAAAAAAATAATCCGGCTCTGCAACTGAAAAAGTATCTACTATAATATCATAATAAGCACCAGGTGAATAATCAAATATTTCAGAACCGGAACTGGAATAATTCAAAAAAATGCTATTTAAATATTCTGAATCGAATTGTATGTTATTATTATTTCCTCCAGCATAAATTGCACCACCGAGTGTTACACCTCGATTATAGGATATCGTATTAGATTTAAGAGTAATATTTGATGCACCAATAAAAATTCCTCCTCCCAGGAGAGCAGTATTATTTTTTATTTTGCAATTACTTATTATACCATTTAAAATTTCAAATAATAAAATTCCCCCTCCCCAACCATTAAACGAACCTCCAACTACTCTTCCATTTTGAAGAGTAAAACCGATAAGTGAAATATTTTCGCAATCTTCAATTGTAACACAACGAGATTCCTGATTACCATCAATAATAGTTTGATGAATTAGAGAATCTTCAGGTGTTATAATATATAGCGAAGCAACTGTGAGTGATTTTTCCAGATAATCTATATTTTCAAAATAGGTTCCAGGATAGACGAGAACTGTATCTGAATTGGTGGCAGCAATTATTCCTTCTTGGATATTAGTAAAATTGCCGGTACCATCTTGTTTGATGTGCCAAGTTGTGGAGTGTAACCACGAATTTACACAAATTAACACGAATAGAATAAATTTTAATTTCATAATTTCCTCGAACTCTCATATGAACTCGACTCGAGTTAATAAAACCCGAGTCGGGTTCTTAATAATTCAGATTATTTCAAAAGCAGCATTTTCCTGCTCATCTCTTTTTTACCAGTTTTAAGTTGATAGAAATAGATTCCAGAACTAACTTGTTTATTGTTTGTGTTTTTCCCTTCCCAAATAATTGTGTGTTCACCTTCATCAGCAATACCTGAATAAAGTGTTTTCACTTTTTGACCTTTGATGTTATAGATTGTAAATTCAATATTTTGTTCATTTGGCAATGAGAAAGAAATTGTTGTAGTTGGATTGAAAGGATTTGGATAATTACCATTTAGTACAGGTTTAGCTATAATGTTTTCAAATTCTTCCTGTCCTCCAAATCTGATTGCAGAATATCCTTGTCTTCCTGAAATTATTACAGAAGGTTCAAATTCTCCGGTCATCTGATTTAAAACGAGATAGTCCTTGATTGGAGTGGAGAATTCTCTACCTGTTACAACTTCGAATGTGAAAGGAATAGGATCACGATTGGCACTATCGGAATAGACCAAAATTTGTGCACAGGAATCTTCTACAACAACTGCTCCTACGCAAACTTCTTCTTCAAAAACTCCAATTTCCATTACATTGGATGGAATAGAGACTACATCTATTGCTTCATAGTCAGCTTTTTCTGTGTATGTAAAGTATTGTGATTCAGCTTTCGCTGTTGGTTCTTCGACTGTGCTGGAACCATACCATGAAAAATTATCAACATTATCATACATTTGCACAATGTACATTTTGCCATATTCCATTGTTTTCCCTTTTGTAGAATTAGCTGATAATTGGTTGGGGTCACCACCACGTATCATATTAAATACATCATAATACCAATCTTCTGCCCATACTTTATTTACATCAGCCCAAAAATCTCCAAAGGCAAATTCAATGTTCTGTGATTCTTCTAAGTAATATCCTAACCAATAATTCTCTAATTCATTCATATCTATGGAATAAGAATCTAATTGTTCCCCACCAACTAACATTACGGTTGGACTAGCACCTTCGTCAACTTCTATTTTGTAACCTTCGTGGCGGAAGAGCATGTTATCAAAACCTTCATCATGATTGATAAAAACATTACCGACAGGTATAATTGATATACTACCACCTCTATATCCAAGAATATTAAGAAATCCGGTTATTGTTGGAAAGCCGGTATCAGGATCTTGTAATAAACCATCATAATCAATACTAGAATAAGCTTGTTCGTAACTTTCCCCAATTAATGGAGGATATTCACCATCATAGAGTAGTTGTAGATCTAGCATAGGAAATGATAACCACTGGATTCCTTCATAAAAATACTTGGTGTCTTCTTCGTGCCGATATGGAAAACAGCCCATATCTTTTCTTGAACCATCAATATCTCTATCTTCCTCATCGTATAGATAATTACTACCATTACCATTTGCATCGGGATCAGCATTGTCTATGCAAGGACTGTGGTTTTCTTCATCTATCCAGGTTAATTCGAAATTTAAATTATCAGGATCAACAAATATTGGATCATCGTCGATGTTACCTTCTCCATATATAATGCCTGTTTGTCCCTCGATATTCTCTAAACAACAATATTCTAGAGTAGTAGATGTAAAATTATCTTGTGAGATTTCAATATCAAAATTCCAGATAATACTACTATTGATTAATAAAAGTTCAACATTATAATTATTATTCCTAATTCCTATTGTATTATCTTCATTTTCTGTATTAACAATTGTATTGAAAGAAAAATTATATGGAATATTTTCAATAAAAATACCAATTGATTCATCTAATGGTTCACTTAAAAACTTAGTGTGCACCAAATTATTATTTATTTGTAAATCATGTATGCATTGTGAATTAATACCTCTTGTAGTATTGGTAATTTCGTTGTATCTTATCCAATGGTGATCATCACCTGCACTTGATACTATTCCATACTCAAAATTATCTATTTCATTGTAATCAATATAAGAATACATAGGTGTTCTAAAAGGAGATGATGCATTTATAGCTTCAATTTCAGAATCTATTTGGTTACTAAAATCTTCAGTATTATTGAGTATATTAAAATCAATATGAAATATTGAACAATTACTAATAAACATACCTTTTCCACAATTAAGGAAGTGATTTCCACGAATTATTGCATTAAAGGTTAATCGATCAGCATAATCACTTTCTAATACAATAGTATATTCCCTAAGCTTACAAGCTTCTTCAAAGATGTTATCGGCAATACCTACAACCCTGTTTCCACCTTTTGTAGGATCTGTCCAATAGTAGATAGATTTGTAAAAATTATTATCTTCATTGCGCGATCCAAATTGACAATTTGCAATATTCATATTATTGCTAAAACATACAATACCAGACTCATTTTCTGTGAAAGTGGTGAAACCTGATCTTAGAATTGTAAATCCATCTATTAATACTTGTGTAAAAACTATTTCACTACCTCCTTGAACTGTAATTGCTGTACCTCCATAATAGTCTTCTCCGTCGTGTGAATCAATTATTATGTAATCTCTAGGTTCAAAGCCTTCCGGGGTTATCCCCTTTAGGGTTGTTGTACATCCAGGCAATTTCACATTATCATGGAAAACTGTTTCAATAGGTAAATCATTAGTATCATAATCAGGATAAACCAATATTTCTATAGAATCCTCGTCAACATTTGGAATTCCAGGAATTGAATTTAATGCATCCGTGATTGATTCAAAATCATTTGGTAGACCATTATTTAAATTGACTGTAAATTCATATGTAGCAGCAATAATTGTTGTCGCTATTATAAGCAGTGTTACTATAAAGATATATCTTTTCATCTTTTCCCTCCAAGATAAATTTACTTTGTTCTTATTAGATAAAGTGTAAAATACTTCAAGTTATTTTTTCTAATAAGAAGGATTAACAGCTTATTGTCATAAAATCTGACAGAGTTTGACTATTGAAATTAAATATTAATTTCCTGATTCACGAGTTACTTAACTTTACAATTAATTAAATTCTTTTATGTTCCGCTTCGATACTGTTGCGAGTCTTTTACAGTGTCACGCTCGGCGTTAATCAACATGGAGCGAAGCGGAATGTTGATTAACATATGCACGCCACGCAAATATAAAATGTATACATTTTTAATTCTCATTTTCAATTTCAAATTTTCTCTCCTAAATTCTAATGTTGCAAGTTAATTATTAAAATCAAAATCGAATTTGAAAAAATTATTATTAGGTGTCAATTAGAAAATAAATTGCAAACTTTGAAATTCTCAATCTACACTCTCTCTGCTCGCTGCGAATCAAGTCTTTCTTAAACTTTTAGGTAAATGTATAAAATAACAATAACTGTCATACTCGACTACGATCGGGTATCTACTTTTTAATTATAACAAAGATTTCCACTTTTCGTCCTTCGCAGTAGCCTGCTATGGAGAATAGATCGTGGGAATGACAGTGATTCCAAATTCTACTTATGAAAAATATAGCCAAGAAGCTCTGGCAAAATTAATATTGAAATAAAAAAAGCCCGGAATAAATCCGGGCTTAACAATATCTGATATAAACTATTTACTGTCCGTTCATCTTAACATTTTTTATAGAATCTATAGGACAGACTTCAATACATTTACCACAATCTATACATGCATCAGTAATAATATATTGCGCTTCACTTTCAATTATCGCCGAAATAGGGCAAACATCTACGCAAACACCACATTTTACACATTCAGAAGTTATTATGAGAGCCATAATTTCTCCTTTAAATTTTTTTCGACAAACTATACTTCCATTATCTCAGTTTCTTTAGATTTGGCAGTATCAGCTATTTTTTTAACTAATTTATCCGTCAGTTCTTGAATGTCGATTTGGAGATCTTTCATATTGTCTTCACTGATCTCACTTTTCTTTTCCATATTCTTAGAAGTCTCATTCCCTTCACGTCGTATGTTCCTGATCTCGATCTTAGCATCTTCTGCCATTTTCTTGATCTGCTTCACAATATCCAATCTTGTTTCTTCAGTTAAAGGTTGAAATGGAAGACGGATAACATTTCCATCATTATCAGGAGTAACTCCGATATTGGAGGAAAGAAGAGTTTTTTCAATTCCTTCAAGAATAGATTTATCCCAAGGTTGAATCACGATGAGCCTTGGTTCCGGGATAGAGATATTACAAAGTTGTTTAATGGGAGTTGGAGCTCCGTAATAATCAATTTTTATATCGTCTAAAGTAGATGTATTAGCTCTTCCGGTTCTAATTCTGGAATAATTTTTAAGTAATGAATTGAATGCCTTTTCCATTTTTTCCGTAAGATTCTGTATTAATTCTTGCATGATAACTCCTTACTTATGAACAAAGGTTCCAACATCTTTATTCAAAATAGCTTCTTTCAAATTACCCTTTTTTGTAATATTAAAGACTTTAATTGGCATATTGTTTTCACGTGCTATAGTAAATGCGGTCATATCCATTACATGCAATTCTTTATCAAGGACTTCACTAAATGTAATATCAGCTATGAATTTTGCATTTTTATCTTTTACAGGGTCAGCACTGAAAACACCATCTACTTTAGTTCCTTTAAGAACGATATCTGCATTCAACTCAATTGCACGTAGAATTGCTGCTGTATCTGTTGTGAAGAAGGGATTCCCAATACCACCGCAGAAGAAACATATCTTTCCTTCATTAAGGGAAGTAGTCGCTCTGTTTGGAGTATAGAACTTTGCTACTTTATCAACCTGAATAGCAGAATAAATTTCTGTACGATAATTTTTCTTTTGCAAAAGTCCGCTCATGATCAAAGCATTTTGAATAGTTGCCAGCATACCTACATTATCAGCAGTATACCTGTTAATGTGTTTACCAACTTCAGAAACACCTCGGAAGAAATTTCCTCCTCCCAATACAATACCAATACTATATCCTGCTTTTTTAATGGAGATTAGGTCTTCGATGAGATTTTCAACACTTTGCATATCAATGCCGAATCCTTTTTCGCCTGCAAGAACTTCTCCGCTTATTTTGAATATAACTTTGTGGATCTTTTCAGGTTTATATCTTCGCATAAGATCGCTCCTACAAATTATTAGCCTTTCATTTGTTCTGCAACTTCAGCAGCAAAATCTTCATTTCTCTTTTCCAAACCTTCACCGAGTTTAAAACGTACGATAGAAATTATTTTCATATTTCCAACATAGTTTTCTACGGTTACTTTATCATCTTTTACAAATTTTTGTTGAAGAAGACAATTCTCTTCGAAGAACTTATTCATCTTACCAATAAGGATCTTATCAATAATGTTTTCCGGTTTTCCTTGCTCGATTAATTGAGCTTTGAGAATAGCTTTTTCTTTATCTAGAGCATCTTGTGTTACTTCAGATTTATCAAGATAGTCTGGAGACATTGCAGCGACATGCATTGCTATATCTTTTGCTTTTGCCTTATTTTCGTCAGTTACATCACCTTCTAATTGAAGTGCTACACCGATCTTTCCACCCATATGAAGATAGGTAGTTACAAAATTATCGGATGTAACCCTTACGAAACGACGGATATTCATGTTTTCGCCGATCTTGGCAATAAGTCCGGAAAGTTTTGTTTCAATAGTAGAACCATCAATTTCAAAAGCCTTAAGCTCATCAACTGATTTCAAATCATTTTCAATAACAAGTTTTGTTAGTAATTTACCAAAATCCTTAAAGTCATTATTTTTTGCTACGAAGTCAGTTTCAGAATTGAATTCCACAAGTGCTGCAATTTTTGCATCTTCGGAAATTGCGTTGAACACAAGACCTTCAGCTGCAATTCTGCTAGCTTTTTTTGCAGCTTTACTTATGCCTTTTTCTCTAAGGTAATCAGTAGCTGCTTCTAAATCCCCATTTGTTTCGATCAGAGCTTTTTTGCAATCCATCATACCGGCATCAGTTTTTCCCCTGAGCTCCATAACTAATTTTGCTGAGATACTCATAATATATTTTTCTCCTGGTCTAAAATCTTTTTAACTAAGCTTCTTTTACAGTTTTCTTAGTTGTTTTTTTTGGTTTATCTTCAGTTTTTTTTACTGGTTTGTCTTCAATTTTCTTAGCTGTTTCCTTAGCTGGCTTAGAAACTTTTGCTTTCTTTACTTCTTTTTTAGCTTCCTTTTTTGGTTTATCTTCAGCAGCTTTTACTTCAGCTTTTTTTACTGTTTTCTTTTCTGGTTTAGAAGCTTCTTCTTTCTTAGCTTCTTTTTTTGGTTTATCCTCAGTTTTTTCAACTGTTTTTTTAACAGGTTTGGAAGCTTCTACTTTCTTTGTCTCTTTTTTCACTTCCTTTTCAGCTTCTTTCTTAGGTGTATCTTCTACCTTTTTGGCAGCTTTTTCTTCAACAGTTTTTACTTCAGTTTTTACTTCAGTTTTTTCTTCAACTTTTTCATCAGGTTTTTTCTCTTCAGGAAGAACAATGTCTGCACCTTCGAGTAGAGCTTGTTTCCCTTCGATCACGGCATTTGCCATAACATCAGTGATAAGCTGAATAGCTCTGATAGCATCATCGTTAGACGGTATCACATAATCTATAAAATCAGGATCTGCATTTGTATCAACCATTGCAACAATTGGAATGCCAAGTTTTTTTGCTTCTAAAAGTGCAATATTTTCTTTGATAATATCTACGATAATAATAGCACCTGGAAGTTTATCCATTTCTCTGATACCAGCAAGACCGAAATGGATCTTATCATAAGTACGTTTCATTTTTGTAGCTTCAAGTTTAGTAAAACTATTAATAGTCCCGTCTTCTACGATTTGCTCATAATATTCCAATTTTTCAATACTGCGTCGAATAGTCTTCATATTTGTAAGCATTCCACCATACCAACGATTTGAAGCGTAAAACCCGCCACATTTTTTAGCTGCATTTACAACTGCTTCCTGTGCTTGTTTCTTAGTTCCAACAAAAAGTACTGTTTCACCTTTTGAAACGATATCTTTGATGAACATGTAAGATTCATTGATTGCATCGAGGGTTTGTTTAAGGTCTAAAATATGGATACCATTTCTTTTGATGAAAATGTATTTATCCATTTTGGGATTCCACTTATAAGTTTGGTGACCGAAGTGAACTCCGCTCTCTAAGAGAGACTTCATTGTAACTACTGACATTTTATCTCCTTTATTTACGGTTCTTTTTCTCCTATCCGGTTTCGTCTGCAATTCAATCCGGCAGTTGCCGGACACCGCTTTGCATATATCCGAATAGTGTGATCAGTTTATAATATTTAAACTGAATATTTGATCAACGTTTAGAGAATTGGAATTTCTTTCTTGCTTTTGGCTGACCCGGCTTCTTTCTTTCTACCATTCGTGAGTCACGAGTAAGGAATCCGTTCTTCTTTAATTCGCTTTTTAACTCTTCATCATATTTTACAAGAGCACGAGCTATACCATGTCGGATCGCACCGGCTTGACCGGAAAGACCACCACCATTAACGTTCACGTTAATATCAACTTTATCAGAAAGTCCAACAAGGCTGAGTGGCTGTTCAACGATCATTTCGAGGATTTCACGTTGAAGATGTTTTTTCATTGTGATCTTATTTGCGATTCGTTTACCTGTTCCAGGCGTTAAGCGAACTCTTGCGACTGATGTTTTTCTTCTTCCTACAGCATCAAAATATTGCATTTGATATCTCCCTAACTAGATAAATTGAGTAGCTTGGGAGTTTGAGCTATGTGAGGATGCTCTGTCCCAGCATATACTTTAAGCTTGGTGAATATTTGTCTTCCCAAGATGTTCTTCGGAAGCATTCCTTTCACGGCATGTTCAATAATTCTTTCAGGATGTTCCTGAATCATTCTTTTAAATGGGATAACAGTTTGTCCATCCGGATAACCACTATAACGTTTATAAGTTTTTTGTAATTCTTTATTTCCTGTAAGCTTGATTTTCTCAGCATTGATAACTACAACGTAGTCTCCGGTATCGAGATGCGGGCTAAAATATGGCTTATTTTTTCCGCGGAGGATCGTAGCGATTTGTGTCGCTAATCTTCCTAATACCATATCTTTTGCATCCACCAGATACCAATCTTGCTTGATCATATCTGCTTTTGGAGTTTCAGTTTTCATTCTATCTCCTTATTTTTCTATACTCTTTGATGATCGGACGAACAAAATATTTTATCCACTGTTTTACTGTCAAGTATACATTGAAATTAATAGCACTAAACTACTTTTATGTCACTATTTTAGATGTTCTTTTTAGAAAAATATTGCCAGATAACTTTAAATTATAAAATTGATAATTAAATAGGAACAAAGAATTTTTTTTAGTTAGTTCAATAGTTCCGATCTGAGGAATATGACGAAAATAGTAAATACTATGGACTCCTCATAGGGAGTATGAAAAAATTATTAAAAGAGGTTTTATGAAAATTAGCACATCTCTTATTCGAGCAGTTATTATTATAATTTTGCTCATAATTGTTATTAGCGATTTTTTCTACATTAAATACTTAGAAAAGAAGATGAATAATATTACAATTCTTACCAGTGAGGAGGATTCTATGTTGGCGGTCAAGGTCTCTTCCTTTAAAGAACCGGTAGTTGTTTTTACAGCAGATTTCATTGATAAATTCTATCATTATAGTTCGCCCTTTAAAGATGGGATGGATTTTAATGAATTGATAAAAAAATATATCAGAAATCGCTGGTCAGATCATTATGGTTGCGGGCGTGGAACTCGAGAACGTAAAAGGATCCATGAAGGTATTGATCTTTTTGTTCCGGAAAATACCCCCGTTTATCCGCTTACAGATTTTGGAATCATTACGGAAGTGAGTGATAACCCGCATTTCCTGGTTCAAGTTCAATATGAAAAACCGGGTGGAATTATCGATTCAATGAAAATAGAGTATGGTAAAACTATCAGAATTTTGTATCCGGAAGGGATTGAAAGTATTTATACACATTTGAACGAAGTGTTTGTAGAACTTAACCAGACGGTAGATAGAAATACAGTGGTTGGTCTTACCGGTCTTACCGGTAATGTCCGTAATAGCGGCAAACCTTCTCACCTGCATTTGGAGTTGCGTGATAGTGAGAATAGATCATTTGATCCAAGGAACAGACTAAGATTTGAACAAAATTCTGCAGCAAATTTCATAAAACATATTAATATTGGTAATGAATAAAGATTAAGAAGGAGAGTATGTATGAGAAAGATAAGTTTGTATTTAGTTGTTTTATTGATGTTCTTATCGGGTTGTGCCGTGATGAATACCTCGATGATGGAAACAGCAGAAACTGTTGAGCCGGGTCATCCAAAATTTGGAGTTGAATATGGTTATGGATTAGACCTAACTTCCACAATGTTTATAACAAGCGTGAATAATGAAACTAACTTTAATGCAACCGGTTTGCTTTCTTTACCTGTTTATGGTATGAAAGCCGGTATTGGCTTGACCGATAAAATGGATATTAACGGTAAGGTATGGATATCTCTGGGAGGAGTTGGTTCTAAGGTATATTTAAAATATCGTCTTCCATACGATAGTGAAAAAGCATCGCTCGCTATAATGCCGGGAGTTACCTTTGTTACCACTGAATCTGACGAAGAAGAAGAAGAGAACACACTCGATATAGCTGAAATTAATTCTTATGGTTTTGAAGTTCCCTTCCTGGCAACTTATAGGATTGGGAAAGCTCTGGCAGTAACAGGAATGGCAAGATATAGCGCAGATTTTATTTCCATAGTTGAAGCTGATATTGATGAAGCATTTATGTTGAACAGATTTGGGGTTGTTGGTGGATTATCACTTGAACTTGGTCCTCTTTATTTCAGACCTGAAGTTGGAGTAGAAATGGCAGCTCAAAAATATGGATCTTTTGGGGCAGCTCCTATCTTTGCAATTGGAGCGGGGTTCGATTTTTAACATGAATGAATATGTAGTTAAAAGTTGGAATGATTTGCAGGAAAAATTGTTCGAAAATTCATGGAATCCACGAATTGGAAGATACAGATCTAAGTTTGCTTTCAGAGGATTATCCGATTGTGATTATAAATTGGAAACTACTCT
>JAUVKM010000032.1 GCA_030596265.1 Candidatus Cloacimonadota bacterium | reverse complement strand
AAAACTATAATAAGTTCTGATACAATATTGGAAAGTATTTCCAGATCAAGTATAATAGGTGATGCTATTTATAAAAATACATCGATATTTATTTTATGCAAAGCTTTCAATTCAACGTTTGAAACAGATAAAAAATTAGTTATAGAACATTCAATCGGTGATGGAATTTATGCGGAAGTAATCGACTATACATTTTCAGAAAAGGAGATAAAGCAACTTTCGCAGGAAATGCAGAATATTATAGATAGTGAAATGCCAATAGATGAAATAGAAATAACATCTTCTGAAGCTGAAGATATACTTACTAAACAAAATCGTGAAGATATTCTTAAACATCTAACTCATAATACTATAAAGCTTTATAAGTGTGGAAATTTCTATGATTATCTTATCGGTCATACTGCGGATAATACAAGTTTAATCCAGAATTTTGAGATTATCTATCATGCTCCCGGCTTAATACTTAGATTCCCGAATAGGTTCTCAAATAAGATAAATGGAAAATTCCAACTTTCCAGAAAACTTTTTGCTGCTCATCAGGAACATGATAAATGGTTGAATATTTTGGGGGTTCATTTTGTAAATGCGATTAACATAGCTGTGAAGGATTATAAGATCACCGATCTAATTCAGGTTGAAGAAGCACTTCACGAGAAGAAAATAGTTGATATTGCAAAACATATTACACGTAAAGATGATACTAAACTTATACTAATTGCCGGACCTTCTTCTTCAGGGAAAACATCTTTTGCAAAACGACTTTCCATACATTTAAGGGTAAATGGAATAAAACCGCATATTCTTGGAATGGACGACTATTTCCTACCGAGAAGCCAAACTTCCAGAAAGGAGAATGGAGATTATGATTTTGAAAATATAAATTCATTGGATCTTGAACTTCTAAATAGTGATCTTCAGAAATTGCTTAAAGGTGATGAAATTGAATTACCAAAATATAATTTTAGGCGTGGAATCCGAGAGCTGAGTTATAACAAGCTACAGTTAAAAGAAAATGAGATACTTATAATGGAAGGAATTCACGGGCTTAATGACGTATTATCATTGTCAGTTCCTTTTAATCAAAAACTAAGAATCTATGTGAGTGCTTTGAACAATCTTAATATTGATGCTCACAACCGAATACCGACAACTGACTCAAGAAAAATAAGAAGGTTAGTTCGTGATTACAATTATAGAGGGCATTCGGGAGAACAAACATTGGAAATGTGGGATTCTGTGAGAGAAGGAGAGGATCATAATATTTTTCCATTTCAAGAAAATGCCGATTTCATGTTTAACAGTATATTAACCTATGAACTTGGAGTTCTAAAAAAATATATTTTACCTATTCTGCACTCGATAACAGAATATTCCCCTCATTATTCAGAAGCACTAAGGTTATGGAAAATAGTAGAGCATATTTATAATATACCAGATGATATTGTTCCAACTAACTCAATCTTAAGAGAATTTATTGGCGGTAGTGTCTTCAATTATTGATCAAGTTTGTCAAAATCATTATTTTCATCTAATCTATCTTTAGGAATGATCCTTTCCGGAGTGCTGAAAAACATTGTTTCCAATTTGGAATTAATAAATTCCACAATACCAAAACTTACTCCAAGAGTTATCATAATTTTCAATCCATTTAAAAAATAGAGTAAAATGAATTGACCATGGAAAGGCTTTTTGATAAGAATATGCAAACTAAAGTGAACAAATACATAACCAATGGCTTCTAATATACTAAAAGTTATATTCCTTATATATTTAAATCTAAACCAGGTAAACCTAAAGATCAATGTATAAACTGTGAACAACATAAATGCGTAGATGAGAAGTTGAAATAATCCTCCAACTTGAGCATTCAATGAAGTTCTTCTCATTAGAAAAGCAAATAAACTTGAGATGAAAAGAACTATAATAAGCATGTCAAAAGTTCTTAAATACTTAGAACAAAAGAATATGAGACTTCCTAAGATAGCGTATATTAAAAACTGAAATCCGAATTCATTAATATTAAAAATATTTTCACCGAATATCGTTCCTACTATAAAACTAATTGAGATTGTTACAATCAGCAATAATACAAGAAAAATAGTTTTCTGAAAATTCATGAGTATTCTCCTAATTTACAAAGATCCAATGTACATTAAAATTAAAATGTATTCCCGGATGATCGTAATTTGTGAACATTATTTTATTATTGGTCAGATTAACAGCATCAACACTCATTTCAAATTGATCTGTTAATTGTATTTTAAGATAAGCATCAAGATTTTGTGTATCATTCTCAAATATCATCTCTAAATCATTTAAAGTGTATGAATAATTGGAATGATAAATATGCCTTAACCCGATCTTTATCGCATTATCGTGTTTTAAAAAATAGGTGAGTTCTAAAAGATTTTGCATCTGCCATCTTGGGGATAACCTTATATAAAGATCATCCTCATCAATGAGATTGCCGACTCTTCCATTTCTTAGCCAATGTTTAATTTTAAGTCCCAAATTTTTAGTGATGCTTATATTTATTGTATTCAGTACTTCAAAATAATCATTCTTAGAATATTCAATACTATTTTGTCCCATTATCACTTTGATTTCTATTTGTGATGGATTAAATAGTATTCCTCCTCCAACTTTTGATCTAGTTTGATGTTGTAGATCAGTTGAGATGTGATCAGGGTAGAATTCAGTTGATAATGTACCATATTCACCATAAAGACTGAATCCATGAAAGATTTCCTTACTAAACTCAGAGTTTAATTGAAAATTATTCTCATCTTGATAATATCCGGTATTTCCAATTTTGAACCCTAAGATATTTGAGTCATGATTACCAGAGAGAATATGAAATGAATTATCTCTATTAGTAATTAAAGTAGTATCGGGATTTGGATAACTATTAATTATGATATCTTCAGATACAAATTCATAGGAAAGATCAAGTTGGTGATTGGGAATTTGAATTTTCTTTTGTACCAGAACCTGCATAAGATCACGTTTTTTATGAATCTTATTTTCAATTTCGTAATCGTTTTTTTTATATTTAAAGCCAATATCAATAATTTTATTTTTAATTATAACTGAATATTCATTTTCTTTATTAGAAGCTGATTCAAATGGATATAAATAATTATAAAGATCTTTTTCTCCTGGAAGTGTCTGATCTATTAAGCTATTGTCAAAATGAACTCTAGCAAAACCCAGATTATAAATCAGATGTAGATGAAAGTTTTTAATTACTTCATTCTCATATCCTTGCCATATACCCTTTTCACCAATATAATCAAGTTGTAGATCAAAGTTAGGGATCCCAAAGATACTGCCTTTCATCAAGGAAACTGCAATGTTGTTCATATCGATATCACCAAGTCCCATATATGTTTCGGTTAATGCTGCAGGAAGAGAATATTCCCAAGAATTGTAAAAAATATTTCCTCTTTTATAGGTTGTATTATAAATACTTCGATTATTTTGAACTGTCTGTAAATTACCGGTTGCAAATGTAATTTCAGAAAAGCCATTTTTTATAATACGCATATTCAGATTAAAAGGTGAACTTAAATGGAAATTTTCTTTGTAAATTAGATGCGGCAGGAAAAATTCATTTTCCATTTTTCTTTTCTCGTCAAGAAAGTTGTTCATTTCAATTAAAAGTAGCTTTGGATCTATTCTTTCTTTTAATGTATCAAGAACTGCTTGTTCAATGTTTATTGTGTCCTGTGCAGCATTTTCTTCAATTTCTGTTTGCGCCCAAACACAAGGTGCAAATACAGCAATAGCCACAATTATTAAGAATATTTTCATAACCATCCTTTGTTTTTATACCATTGATAAGTCTTCTTAAAATTTATTAAATATTCATCATTAAATTCAATATTCAATTTAGTTTTTGCTTTGGATGTGTCAACAATCCAATAATCTTCTTTGAATTCTTTAACTTTATCTCTATTAAGTACAGGAAATTTTCTATTAAAAACCAAACTGAAAAATTCCAAAATTGAAGCGATGGGGAAGAGCAGAAATTCTGGAATTCTAATTGTAATAGTTTTAGAATTGATTGCTTCACCAATTAATTTATGCAACTCGTTATTTGTTATTTTTTGCGGATTTGCTGCATAGAGTGTATCATTAAAGACTGTTTTATTATTTATTGTCCGCTCAATTATGTCAGTTAGTTTATCGATATAGATGAGATTGTAATATTTTGTTCTAAAACTGTTCAAAAACACAAAATGTTTTTTTACCATTTTAAAAAGAGCGAGAAAATCTTTATCACCAGCACCATAAACAGAAACGGGTCTGATAATCGTCCATGGTATTTTAGCATTCTTGTGAATGATTTCTTCTGCAATCAACTTGCTCTTTCCATACATTGTTACAGGATTTGGAGAGTCTTCTTCCTTCTTTCTTGAACTTTTATTTAATGCAGGTCCGGCAACTGCCTGACTACTTAAAAAAATAAATTGTTTTATGGAGGAGTTATTAGAAATCTTTAAAAGAGTATCGGTTAGCTCAATATTGATTTTTATGAATGATTCCCATTTCCGAGCACGTGTTAAAGCAGCAGCATGTATTAGAATATCCTTATCTTGTAATACATGTTCAATTTCTTCTAAATTATCATAATTAATATGACAAATATGTTTTTTATCTTCGATAAGATTAATATCCGAACCTGTTCTAACAAGGCAAGTAACTTCATGACCACTATTCAGCAGTTTTTTTGCCAAGGCACTACCAACAAATCCATTGGCACCTGTAATTACTATTTTCTTCATAGATGTTATTCAAGAAATGTAAAAGAATCGGTCAATTATTTTGTGTAAATTGCGGAGAATTAGGTACCACACAAACCATTTATATTAAATGTAAAACTTGACGTCAAATTCCTTTTTAAATTAATTATTCTTAAAATTATAAATAAAATAGGTAATAAGGAGTAATAATGAATATTTTATTAATTGGTATTCAGGGATGTGGAAAGGGGACACAAGCGAAGATCCTTGAGGAGAAATTTGGTTGGAAACACATCACAACAGGTAATCTTTTACGTGAAAGTATTGAGAATCAAACAAAATTAGGACTTGCAGCAAAAAAGTTTATGGATGAAGGTGAACTTGTTCCGGATAAATATGTTTTTCAAATTGTTGAAGATGCACTAACAAATGCAAAGAATGGAACAATTCTGGATGGTTTTCCACGAAATATGGAGCAACTAAAATATTTGGAAAAGAATTTCACTATCGATAAAGTTGTTCTTTTAGAATTATCTGATGAAAAGGCATTAGAACGTGTTTCATCCAGAAGGAATTGCGTTGACTGCAAGAAGGATTATAACCTTCTATACAGCAAACCAAAAGTTGATGGGGTTTGTGATGTTTGTGGCGGAAAGATAGTTCAGAGAGATGATGACCATGAATCAGCAATACTTAAAAGAATTGAAAAATTCTACAATGATACATCTGATGTGATCTCCTATTTCTCGGATAAGGGGAAACTTATTCGTGTTAAAGCGGATGATCCGATCAATACTATTCAAGAGAATATTGTGAAAGCATTAAATTTATAGTCTCATCCGCACAAAAAACGAATATGATAGAATCTAAGCGGGATAATGTTCAAAAAATATCAATTGTAATTCTTACGCTATTTGCAATTGTTAATATCGAATTTTTATTTTTGAAATTAATAAAGCTAGATAGCTCAATAATTAGTCTGTATACTCAAATTTCAATAATATTTCTAACTTTATATATTAGTTATAGATTAATAAAAAATGGAGTTACAGTCCAAAGACTGCTGAATCTTCTACCCGATATCATCTTTATTCTTATAGGCTTATTAATTAAAGATTCTGAAAGAGTATTTCAGTTCTATCTTGTTGGACGTCAAACATTTTCTCTGCTGAATTTAAGAATGTTATCAGATTCTAAAAGTACATTTATAGAAATGATTTCGGATAATCCGCCAGTACTTGTAATGCTCACCTTCTTTCTGGCAGTTTTCATCGGTGCTCTACTGCTTATGCTTCCGGTTGCAACTTCATTCGGAAAAGAGACCTCTCTGTTGGGAGCCTTATTTACTTCTACTTCAGCGACTTGCGTTACCGGATTAATAGTTTATGATACAGGAACACATTTTTCCATTTTTGGGCAGATAATTATTCTATCTCTTATCCAGATTGGCGGATTGGGAATAATGACAATATCAAGTGCATTTGCTATAATATTGGGACAAAAGATGAGCTTGAAACGTGAATCCATCATGCAGAATGTTATTGGTGAATCTAATAAACTTGATATGATAAGTTTGGTTAGGAATGTTATCGTTGTTACCATCACACTCGAATTACTAGGTGCTGTGGTCTTGTATTTCACTTTTATCTCTAAATCATATTCAGTTAATCAAGCTATATATCATTCCATATTCCATTCTATCTCTGCTTTCTGCAATGCGGGATTCTGTTTATACCCGGATAGCTTGATAAGATATTTAGATAATTTTAATATTAATTTTGTAATTACATCACTAATAATCATGGGTGGTATTGGTTTTCCTGTGATGAAGGATATTCAAAGAACAATTAAGAATAAATTTCGTTTCAAGAGATTGTCTCTTCACTCAAAAATTGTAATATCTGCAACATTTATCTTACTGTTATTAGGAACAATTGCTTTTTTTATTTCGGAATATAATAATGAGATGAAAGGTTTTAGCCTATTGGATAGATTATTCGCTTCTTATTTCCAATCTGTAACAACCAGAACAGCAGGATTTAATACAATGGATACAGCAAATTTAAGTAAAGGATCTTCATTTGTGTCAGGGATACTTATGTTTATTGGTGCCTCACCAGGTTCTACAGGTGGTGGGATTAAGACTACAGCTTTAGTAGTTGTATTTATTGCAGTTGTGGCTATGTTCCGTGGGCATAAAGATGTGAATATATTCAAACGAAAAGTATCGGAAAATATAATTAAGAAGGTTATGGCACTTGTAGCAGCTTCGGTTGCTTTTCTAACACTCATGACCTTTTTACTTCTTCTATTCGAGCCCTTTACTTTTGAAAAAATAATTTTTGAAGCTATATCCGCCTTTGGAACTGTAGGACTTTCCATGGGAATAACATCACAGCTGTCTGATGCAGGACGGATTATAATTGTGTTACTTATGTATATTGGAAGAGTAGGTCCTCTAACTTTGATGTTTGCAATTTCACAAACAAAAGATAGATCTTACTTTACATTTACAGAAGAAAAAATAAGTATTGGTTAAGTTGTAACTCGTTCACTCTTGAACGAGTAGTTTTAGATTATTGCACAGACAAGATTTATCAGTCTTGGGCTGAGTATCTGTGGGATATAAGGAGTAATTATGGCAAAGTTTGCAGTTATAGGACTTGGAAAATTCGGGATGAATGTTGCAACTACCCTCTTTGAAAGAGGTGCAGAAGTAATTGCCATCGATAATGACAAAGCCTTGATAGATGAAATATCCGGACGTGTTAGTGTAGCGATCCATCTGAACAGCACCGATGAAAAAGCACTTAAGATGAACCGTATCCAGGATGTAGATGCAGTTATTTTGGCGATTGGAAATAATATTGAAGTAAGTGTGTTAACGACTGTTCTGCTAAAGAAACTTGGTGTAAGTAACATTTATGCAAAAGTAGATAGCAAAGTTCATGCAAGAATTCTAGAACTTTTGGGAATTCACAATATTATTTTCCCGGAAGAGCAAATCGGAAGACAGCTTGCTAATTCTCTTATCTCCAGTAGCGTAATGGAATATGTGGAACTTTCCAGCGGACACAGTGTTGTGGAATTGCTTGTACCTGAGGAATGGGTAGGTAAAACCTTACAACAGCTTGCAATTCCAACTGAGAAAGGTGTAAACATAATTGCAATAAAATATACAACCCAAAGTGTAACAGAAGAAGGTGAGAATATTATTCGAAATGAAATTAATGATATGCCCGGAGCCAATGATGTAATTAATGAAAAAGACATTATGGTGCTCATCGGACCAAAAACAAAGATAGATGACCTTATTGAAGAAACAAGTAAAAAAGGATAGAATTATGAAATTATCATTTACGGGAAAAATCAGATTATTAATAATAATAATGTTCATTGTGGCAATTGTTCAGGCTGGAATAATTCTGCATCTGATCAATAATTCAAACAGCTTTTTTCAAATGAAATTAGATGTTCAGAATTCAATCTTTATTGGATTATTCATCCAATTTTTATTAGCACTCATCATTATTTTTTATGTGCCTATTTTTCTTCACAAGGCATTTACTGAAATTCATAATATTATAAAAGATATTACACAAGGTATTTATACGATCGATATAGATCTGGAAAGCTATAAAACTACAATAGACAAACAATTCTTTGCGATTCTATCTCAACTAAAAGATATGGTTAGATCTGTTCTTACCTTTGATAAGTTGAAAAAAGAAAAAATTATAGAGCATCACAATCGTATTGTATCCATTCTTAATCTTACCGATGATGGTTTTATGATCGTCGATATAAAAGGGAACTTTGTTTATATGAACGAAAAAGTTACCGATACTTTTCCTGCCTTGAGTGATAAAAACAATATTATCGAAGCGAACTTCCCACCCGAAATTGAGAACAATATTAAAAAATATACATTGAATATACTGGATTCTCACACTAAACAAGAACCGCAACAGTTCTTCGTCCCTTCATTGAAGAGACATATTGTTCTCAATAGTGCCATGATCCGAGATGCTGCCGGACAACCGACAGGTGCTATAATTGCACTTACAAATATGGAAAAAAGAAAGCAAACTAAAGAAGACGAGATTTAAAACAAAATAATGAAAATTGAATATCTTGAAAATGAAAAGCAAAGGATCGATAAATATATTGTAAGCTTAGAACTGAAAGAATTATATTCTCGATCTTTTATTGATAAACTTTTGCAGGAAGAAGCAATATTGGTAAATGACAAACCTGTAAAAAAGAATTATAAACTTTCCTATTCCGATATTATCACAATAGAGGTTCCCCAAAAGCAAGAACTGGAGATAAAACCACAGGATATTCCTATTGATGTAGTTTGGGAAGATGATGATATTGCGATTGTGAATAAACCTGTCGGATTAATTGTTCATCCGGGAGCCGGTGTACAAGATGGAACACTGGTAAATGCTTTGATGTTCCATTTTAATAATAAACTTTCTATTCAGCACGATCCGCTAAGACCCGGTGTTGTTCATAGATTAGACAAAGATACCAGTGGACTTATAATTGTTGCCAAAAATGATAGAGTTCATTCTCTACTCTCACGAATGTTTCAAGATAGAATAATTAAGAAAACATATTTGGCAGTAACTGTGGGAGTTCCCTCAAAAGCAAAAGATACTATTAGAACCTTGATTGGAAGAAGTAAGAAAGATAGAATAAAAATGACGATTACAACAGATGGCAGAGAAGCAGTTACTCATTATAAAATTATTAAATATTTTGATTTCTTCTCTTTGGTGGAAGTTGAACTGGAAACCGGAAGAACTCATCAGATCCGTGTTCATTTCTCGCATATAAACTGCCCGATATTGGGAGATAATACTTATTCAACTTTAAAACGAACTCTCAGCATTGTGCCATTTCATTATCAGAAAAAGGTAAAATATCTGCTGGCAAATCATTTAAAAAGACAAGCATTGCATGCTTATAGACTGGAGTTCGAACATCCGATCACTAAAGAAATTGTAAAAGCAGAAGCACCAATCCCTGAAGATATTCAATATACAATAAACTGGCTCGAGAAATATTTTATTACTGAGTGATTAGTACAAAATTCAGATTTGATATTTTAAATTTAGATTAGCGTATAATGTTCTAAATTAGAACAGGCTAAACGGAGAAATTATGGAAAATTGTAAAAGGTTAATTTTAGTTTTTGTTGTTTTTCCTTTTTCATTTCTTTTAGCTCAAGACACCTGGATACAATCCTACCAGCCATTCGGGCTTGGATATTACGTAGTAGAAGATGTATTAGTTTGCTCTGATGGTGGATATGCCATAAATGGTTGGTATGAAGATGAGTGGGAATTGGAGCAATGGGCATTTATAATGAAAGCTGATTCCGAGGGAAACCTTGAGTGGGCAACTAAAGATACTGCAAATGGAACTTTTTACGCTGAATCTCATGCAATGGTGGAAACAGATGATGGTGGTTTCTTAGTAGCTTCCAGAACTTTAGCCGGACCTGCAACACTGACAAAATTTAATTCTTCCGGTGATATAATTTGGAATGAACCCGTTTATGATTGCTGGGTAAGATCAATGGATAAGACTAATGACGGAAACATTATATTAGCTGGTTACTCAATGCAATTGTATAAACCTGAAATAAAAAAGATCACGCAAGAAGGAGTAGAACTATGGTCTAATACTTTTACAATTGAGGGTTATAACGACTTCGGTAGGTTTAATTCTGTCATATCTTCTTCTGATGGTGGATATATACTAACTGGTTATTTACTTTCTGACTTAACCCAATATGATATTCTTGTAATGAAAACTGATGTTAATGGTGATTCACTTTGGGCAAGAACTTATGATGCATATGGAGGTGGTGATTTTGGGCAAAGTATTACCGAAGATAATGAGGGTGAAATTATGTGTACTGGAAAAATTAGTCATTCAGGGACACGAGGTTTTTTATGGTTGTTAGATGAAAACGGAGAAACATACTGGATCGAAGAAGTTGATACTGCTATAGGATATGGACATTATTCTATAACTTCTTCCGGAACAGAATTTATTGCAATAACTTATGATTTGGATGATAACACAATAATTTATTATTTCGACAATTCATATAATATCTTATGGGATAATGCTTACCCCGGACATACAGGAAATGGTGATAAGAGTGTTCATATACTAGATGACGGAATTATTTTTTCCAATTATACAGGATATGGAGGTTCAGATAATAATTATATAAATTTGATTAAAACTGATTCAATAGGAAATGTAGTGTCTGTTAATGATGAAATTATTATTTCGACAGATTACAAATTATCAAACTATCCCAATCCCTTTAATCCGACAACAACAATAAAATTTGAATTACCCATCAATATAAGAAAATCCATTCTCGAAATTTTCAATGTAAAAGGTCAAATTATTGATTCATTTGCCCTGAATGAAAACCAGAATTCCCTACAATGGAATGCGGAAGATTATTCTTCCGGAATTTATCTTTACCACATCAGAAGTGATAACCAGATATTTGCAACTAACAAGATGGTATTATTAAAATAGTTTTAATAAAAGAAGAATACGAGAAATTCAAATTATAATGATTTAATTATTTCATTCCGTATTCCGTAGGGAACAGGCATGCCGGTTCCCTACGGAATAACACAAACGAAATAACACAAACGAATTATGAATGACGGAACAACAACGAATTGTGAATAACAGAATGAAAACAGATGGGACAAAATCCATAAAAAACAATCAGGATAATTGGATTATAGGAACATTAAATGAACCGTAAAGCAAATAGAAAGAAACATTATAATTATTCATCGACAGGTTATTATTTCGTTACGATTTGCACCAAAGACCGGTTATCGTTTTTTGGTAAAATAGAAGATTGTAAAATGAATTTGAATGAATCCGGTGAGATCGTAAGAAAATGTTGGTTAGAAATCCCCGGACATTTTCCGAATGTAAAAATAGATGAATTTGTGGTTATGCCCAATCATTTTCACGGCATAATTATCATTAATGATTTTGTAAGGAACAGGCATGCCTGTTCCCTACAAAATACACATGAAAACCGACAACATCAGAAATTGCCTGTTATCATCGGTTCGTTCAAATCTGCCGTAACCAAATTAATACATCGAAAATATGATAATGGTTTTCAATGGCAAAAATCGTATTATGATCATATAC
>JAUVKM010000126.1 GCA_030596265.1 Candidatus Cloacimonadota bacterium | reverse complement strand
ACAAACTGAGCATCTATCAAATTACCATTAGCTAAATCAAATTCAGTTGTACCATTTCCTGTTCCCAGTGAATACCAAGGTCCATCAATGAATTCTCCAGCATAACAAGTGAAACCTTCTGCTGAAGTATCGCCTTCGTATATGATGATATCATTTCCAGGTCCATCGGGAATAGGATATTGCATATCTACAATGATCCAGCCATCTTTTCCAATAGAATAATTTCTGCTGTCAGGAGCTCCAATTACGCCTGGAGTATCACCTTCATCCGCTTCATTGTTATCAGGAATTTGAGAAGCTGATACTTTGTAAACATATTGCCCCTCTTCTGGTAAAAGTTGAAAATTAGTTGAAGTTGCATTTCCTGCCGTAACATTAACATCATTTATAGTTTGTGTTTCATAACCATTGGCTACTACTGTAATATCATAAGTTCCGGGTAAAACATATTTATGATAATCACCTAAGGCAGGATCTGTATAGCACGGAAAATAATCATTAATAAATATATTAGCAGTAACAGGATCACCGGTATTTGCATCTGTTACAACACCTTCCAAACCATACCCGGAATGTTCGATCATGCTTAGCATTGCGGGTTTGTTATAATTGTAAAACATCATGATCTGACTTGCTGGAGGATCTTTATCATAGGAAATTTCCATTGACCAACTGATTGCTCCCATCATGCCATAATTTGTGTCTTTTGTGCTACCGTTGATTGCATACATTCCTGTATTCCCTTGACCATATTCCATATTTGCATAGCCAGATGAAGAAGAGTATTCACCAGCCAACTGTAGTATATGGCTAAGATCAGGACATTGATCGGAGCGGTAACTCCATGGACATGAAATGTATTCCGTGCCACTGTGATAGGTAGTATGTACAACAAATTGACGATTGTAATGACAATCTCTAAGCGCCTTTGATTCGAGTTGAGAAAATGCTCCTGAGCTTCCTCCCCATCCATCCCACATATAACCGGAATCGCGATTTAGGTCTACTCCATTAGCATTGTAACGATCATCAGCTACTCGACCATCAGGATTCACCATGTAATAAATCCATATTTCACGATTATCAACCAAGTCTGTAATTTCAGGATCAATTCCATATTCACGACAAAGATCACGTGCAAAACGAATACAATTCTCAGCAGCTCCAATTTCGTCACCATGGATTCCACCATCGAAAAAAACTTCTGCTTCGTTTTCATCCGACGATACATTATCTGATATCTTTAATGCGCCAAGTTCACGACCTTGAACAGATGTTCCAAAAAGGTGCTTTTCACAAATATTAGGAAAAGCAGTGACAAGGCTATCTGCTAATGCTACTATCTCTGCATAAGTATGATAAGCCTCTCTTGTATTATCCATTGAAATCCAGAAATCTTCAGCATAGGTTTTTACATCTTCCCTTTCTATCTGAAACCTAAGACCTGTAGTTTTCAAAGCTTCAAATTCGGAAGGGATAAGGTATATAAGGGCTTCACCATTAGGATAAATATCACCCTCTGGTTGCAGATCAATTAATTTTCCAAGTTCAAAATCATTATTATAAAATACTCGAACTTCCATTTCATTATCTCGCCAGGCAAAAACAGTAGTGGTTAAAATTGCACATAATAATAATATCAAAAACAATTTTCTCATCAAATTTCCTCCATATATCATTTATTTTCTGCTTTTTTAATAATTATGCAATAATTATTCCATATTTTTAATATATAACTTATTTCTTTTTGACATAAAAACCTCTCTAAGAAAATTAGCAATAAAATAGATTTATTTGAGGATTTTATGAATTATATAATTATCGGAAAAGGATATATTTCAGAACTTGTAACGAAGATTTTGACCGAGGGAAAGGACAAGGACAAGATCGAGATCAAGGGTGAGGACGAGGTTAAGGTGATTTCAGAAGAAGATTTTAGAGGCTCATCATTAATTCTAAAAACTGGTAATAAAGTATATGCTCCCACCGAAAGTGCACTTGAGATCATTCTTGAAAGATCTGAGGATATAGTTTTTAAAAATGCCGTTAATATGTTGAAAGATAAATACAAATTCCGTGAACTTATGAGTAATTTATATCCCGATTTTTTCTTTACTAAAACCACGATTGATGAACTTGAAGGAATCAAACTTGATCGAGGTAAAAAATATATTGTAAAACCAACTAAAGGTTTTTTTGGAACTGCGGTAAAAGTTCTTAACAAAAAAAACAATATCTCTGAAATCACAAAAGAAATTCGCAATGAATTAAAGAAAAGTTCCCACTATTTTCCAGAAAGTATTTTATCGAAAAATGAACTGATAGTTGAACAATTTGTGGAAGGTGAAGAATATGCTGTGGATATGTATTTCAATGAAAAAGGTAACCCTGAAATCATGAATATTTATCATCATCCACTACCAGAAAAAAGCGAATATTTCAATGTCCTCTATTATACAAATAAAGATATTTTCGATAGATTTTATGATAGGCTCAAAACAATATTTATAGAATTAAATCAACATCTAAATATTACTAATTTTCCAATTCATGCAGAATTCAAATTGGAAAACGATACACTTATTCCAATAGAGATGAATCCGCTAAGATATGGTGGATTTGGACTGTCTGATCTTACATATCATGCCTTTGGATTTAACCCTTTCAATGCTTTCTTCAATAATCTTAAACCGGACTGGCAGCAGATATGGGAGATAAGAAATGAACATCATTTTGGTTGGGTTCTGGGATACAATGGAACTAATATTAATGTTGAAACTCATACTCCAAATGATGAAGCATATCTGCATTACTTAGGAGAAACACTTCATTATGTGAAGATTGATCACAAAAAAAATCCAGTTTTTTCAATTGCTTATGTTAAGGATAATTGTCCTATCTCCTTACAGCGTTTTCTTAAAATCGAATTCAATGATTTCTTTGTGCCAGTGACGAAGAGAGCATGAAATTATACTTTAACAGCCCAGCCGTTCACGGCTGGGCTGTTAAAGTATAATTTCCAAATAACCTATGCGTTTACGCATAGGTGAAAGAGATATGTATTAATCCTCTTCTTTCACACATTCTTCATAACTGAGATGAGTCTTGAATCGTGTCATTCCCAGTTTACCAAACAGCGAATCTATAAGAGAATAGATAACCGGGATTGCAAACAGAGTTAGCATTGTAGCAAATGCTAATCCGAAAGCAATACTTACAGCCATCGGCTTCCAATCTGAAGTTGTGCTGGAAGTAGAAAGCATGATCGGCATAAAGCCGGCAATCGTGGTTATCGTTGTCATTAATATTGGACGCAAACGAATCGAGCCGGCATTAATTAGTGAATTCCAACGATCCACTCCATTTGCCCTTTCACGATTTACAAAATCAACCAATATCAGAGCATCATTCACCACAACTCCTGCCAAAGCAACAATCGATATCATCGTCATCATTGAGAATGGCAGACCGGTAACCAGCAGACCGAAAACAACACCGATAAAGGCAAATGGTATTGTGATCATTACGATGAGCGGCTGCACAGCAGATTTAAATTGAGTAGCAAGGATCGTGAAAACCAGAAGCAGTGAAACACCGAAAGCAAAATAGAGTGATTTATTGGTTTTACTCTGCTCTTCTGCTTGACCGCCATACTCTATCTGATAACCAGGAAAACGTTCCGAGAATCCTGATAGAACTCCTTTTTCTCCGGAAATTTTGTTACCACGTAAGATATTAGTAATTTCATCAGCTGATCTAGTTTTTGTTCCATTACCATTTTCATAAGTTGTAACAGATCCAGTAACAGTGATCAAACGTTTCCGGTCACGATGTTGAATTTCAGCATAACCAGCTCCAATTTCCAGATCAGCAACTTCTTTGAGGGCAATTACATCTCCATTCATTGTTCGGATCGGCAGGTTCTCCAGGTCGGAAAGATCTTCTATCTGGTCATTCTGAACACGTAAAATAATATCATATTCATCCATACCAGATCCACGATATTTGGAAATCGGTGCACCAAAAGAAGCAATGCTTACAAGCGATGAAACGGTGCGGACATTCAAACCGTAAAGAGCCATTTTATCGTGTTTAGGAATTATCCTGATCTCTTTTTTCCCTTCGGCAAAACTTGTTTCTACGTCTGTTGTACCCGGGATCTTCTCGATTTCCGATATTATATACTCTCCAATTTCTTCCAACCTGGTCAGGTCATCTCCCTTAATTCTGATCTCTATATCTTCACCTGTGGGTGGACCACCGTGTTCCCCATCTTTAAAGGTAAATGAATACAACTCCGGCAGGGTTACAATATATTTTCTAATGCGGTTCTTGATCTGATTATTAGAGAATTTCATATCATCGAGTTCAACGAGATCAAGCTTAATTTCTGCATTTTTCGTATCTATCTTATCGTTATGATTTTCTGAGTATTTTCCTATCGTGCTTACGATAGCCTCAATATCCTCTTTTTCTGGCATACTTAGAATATATTCCTCAACTTTGGTTACGATCTCATCTGTTTTTTCTAAAGATGTTCCGGGAGGTGTTTCCAAATTTAATACTATGATTCTAGGACTTTTTCTAGCGAAAAATTGAAATTTAACTAATCCGGAAAACATAACCATTAAAGAAAGGATCATTGCAACAACCAATATAAGTACAGTTCTGATTCTGTGTTTCAAAGCTTTCTTAACTGCCTTACGGTAATTTCTTACCAACCATGCATGTAATTTATGTTCTTTTTTCTTGCTGTCATAATTTTTTTTCCCACCTAGTTCGGCAACATGTGAAGGAAGGATTACCAAACTTTCAAAAAGTGATGCCAGTAAAGCCATGGAGACAACAACGGGAAGAACTTTCATGAATTTCCCCATCATTCCCTGCATCATCAGCATCGGCATGAAAGCTGCAACAGTTGTGGCTACTGCAGCAACTACCGGCCAGGAGATCTCTCTTGCTCCTCTGATAGATGCTTCTTTGGGACTGTATCCCATTTCCCGATATCGATGTATATTTTCGATAACTATAATAGCGTCATCAACTATCATTCCCAGAACCAGGATCAATCCAAAAAGACTCAGGTTATTCATGGTTACATCAAATTGCTGCATTAAAATAAAGGAAAGAAGGAAAGTAAATGGAATTCCCCAGGCTGCAAATAGAGCATTCCTCCAACCTATAAAAATCCAAAGTAGTAAGAAAACAAGAACCACCCCGATCAAAGCATTATTTCCAAGTGTGCTTATGCTGTTACTAACTCTTATAGAACCGTCATTACGTACCTCCACAGATAAACCATCTATTCGATCTTGAAATTCAGATGATTTTTCTCGAACGTTTTCCATCACGGATATTATGTTCCCTTCTGCTTTTTTAAAGATCTGTATATTTACTGCTTTTTGAGTATTGAGTTTACCGATAGTTTGGGCTTCTTCCAAAGTATCACGAACTGTTGCAACATCTTCTATGCGAACTACACCACTGTTTACATCCATACTTACAACAAGATCATTTATTTCATATATATTATCGAATTCTCCCAATGTTCGTATCAGAAAATCGGCATAACCTATCTTGATAGAACCACCAGGAGCATTCATATTTCTCATTGTAATTGCATTAGATAGATCATTCATTGTTAACCCGAATTCAGTAAGTTTATGAATGTCTGTATCTATCCAGATCTGCCTGTCCCGTGTTCCGGCTATAGTCACTTTAGAAATATAATCCAGTTCCAGAATTTCATCTTTAAAATCATCTGCTAGTTCACGCAAGGCGTTATCAGATAATTCACCGCCTAAAGCAACCTGACAAATCGAGTTAACTTCGCGCATATTCATTTGTAAAAGGAACGGATCGTCCGAATCGGCAGGAAGATCATTCACCTTATCCATCTCGGTATTAAGGTTATTCCAGGCTTCATCAATATCTGCATCAGTATCCATTTGGATATAAATTGTAGCACGCCCTTCCGAAGCTGTGGAAGCGATATAATCTACATCTGCAAGATCAGAAATTCCATCTTCAATTGGTTTTATAATTAGTTTTTCAATTTCAGCCGGTGAGACTCCACGGTAACCAACCATAATATAGAAGGCTCCAAAATCCACTGCCGGAGTCTCTTCCTTGGGCATATATATCATAGTGGAAATACCAAAAATAAACACAATGATCATGATCATATTTATAAGAACACCATTCTCTACAGAAAACTTTGCTAAAGACATATTTTCTCCTTTCTTGAAGTGAAATTATTCACTAAATCCTGTCCGGGCATCAACCAGTGTTCCATCAGAAAGGCTATCTATGCCGTCGATCACAAGTTTATCGCCAACCTTTAAACCGGAAGTAATTATAATATTGTTCTCTACTTTTTCTCCCAATGTTACAATTTTGATCTCAGCTCTATTTTCCGAGTTTATAATATATACAAATTTCTTATCATATTTTTCTCGTAGATTTTCAATTGAAGTATATAAAATATTTTCGTATGTTTGAGAGAAAATTCGTCCTTCGATCACCAT
>JAUVKM010000174.1 GCA_030596265.1 Candidatus Cloacimonadota bacterium | reverse complement strand
TGGCGTGGACAATACCCGATGACGCCGGATGGTTTTCCAATAGTGGGAAGATCAAGAGAAATTATAAATTTGATAAATACTGTGGGAATGTGTGGACAGGGTTATATGCTTGGTCCTGGATTGGGTGAACTTATTGCACGAATTGTTTCAAATAAACTTTCCTCTGATGATAAGAGGGCATTAGAAAGTTTTAATCCTTATCGTGATTTTTCTGGAATGGAGCAATTTAAATAATGGGGTTTTTGGTGTTAGGTTTTTGGTGTTGGGTGTTAGGTGCTAGGTTTTAGGTTGAGGATAAATGAAAGTTCATATTGAGAAAATTGAGAGCTATGATTTTGATAAGATCTATCAATTTATTGAAAAACTGCAGCTTGAAGAAATTCTTAAAGATAAGCAAAAAATTTTGCTAAAACCAAATCTTCTCGGTGCATTTCCACCTGAAAAAGCTGTAACCACAAATCCGATAGTTGTTGATGCAGTAATTACTTACTTAAAAAATATTGGGAAAGATACTATATTAGGAGATAGTCCCGGAGGTTCCACATCCGTTAAACTTGTTTGGGAACGAACAGGCATGAAACAATTAGCAGAAAAACACAATATTCCGTTAGTAAACTTCAAAACCGGTGGAATAATTAAAAAGAAAACAGATACTATCGAATTTCCAATTACAAAATATATCTGGGAAGTTGATGCTGTGATTAATCTTTGTAAATACAAAACACACAGTTTAATGTCATATACTGGAGCTGTTAAAAATCTGTATGGTCTAATTCCGGGTCTAAAAAAATCCGATTATCACAAAGAATATCCCGATCATACTCAATTTGCAAAAGTTATTTCAGGATTATATTCACTTGTAAAAGATAGGATTGCTATAAATATAATGGATGGAATTGTAGGAATGGAAGGAGAGGGACCTTCTGCAGGAGATCCCAGAAATTTTGGAGTGATGTTTGCCAGTAAATCTGCTTCTGCACTCGACTTTGTAGCTTCAAGCATGATGGGATTCCAACCTGATAAGTTGGAATATATCTTACCTTCTTTGGAATTAGATAATCTGGAAACATCTGAAATTAAAATTCCAGATAAATGGCAAAATTTCAAATTCCACAAAGTTAAAATAAAGAAAATTGGATTATATATAAAAATTTTAGCTTATTCACCGAAGATATTAAAAGATGTATTCAAGAAACATTTTACATATTATCCCGATTTCAATGATAAATGCAGGAAGTGTAATATATGTGTAGAGAGTTGTCCTATGCAGGTGATGGAGCTAAAAGAAGGAGATGCTCATCCTACAATCAATTATGATAAATGCATAAAATGTATGTGCTGTCATGAGATGTGCCCGTACCAGGCAATTTATGTTCATAAGAGCTTTCTCGCAAAATTTATCATAAAATAATTTGATTTTTTCTTGCATATAATTTTGGCTTTTCTTAAAACTGCAAAGTAAGAAGGAGGGGAACATAAAATCAAATATGAATAAAATTAAATTTTCCAAAAAATCATTTGTATATATCATAATAATTCTGCTAATATCATACATCTTGTTTTTTGATAGTGCCAGTTTTTATAAAACACTTAATATTAAAAATAAGTTGGCACTCCTTCAACATGATATTGAGGATATGAAAAAAGAAAATGAACAGCTTAAACTAGAAAATAAAAAACTGGAAAGTGATAAAAGCGTATGGGAAAAAAAAGCTAGAGAGCTTGGAATGCAAAAAGAAGGTGAAGAAATATTTATTTTCAAAGAAAGTGACGGTCTTTAAAACTATTAATTTTGATTTTTTTAAGGAAAGGATTTGACAAAAAGTAACTCAGTTTACCTAAATGACAAATGAAAAAAAATGTTTTTATGATCAATTAGTGAAATGAATTATTGATATGTAAATTTCAAAAATTTAGGTTATTTATTATTGCAATTTTTAATATCGTTATTATAGGGTTTTTGAAAGTTTAATTAATTAAACATTTAAATTTTAATTGAGGAGAAAAAATGAAAAAAATTAGTGTAGTCGTTTTATTATTAATTCTAAGTGTTGCAATGTTTGCAAATGAGACGAAAATCGATCTTGAAGTTGCAAATATTAATCAACTCGGAAGAGCACCTCAATCTAATAGTAATGCCATACTCAAAAACAATTTTACCTTAGATCCAAACAATGATCCATCAAGGTATAATTATGATGTTTATACGGGGAACACTACTGGTTCTACTTACAATGCAGTAGATTTAGCTACTGGAGCTCTTACACCAACCGGGTCAATTGGTTCAGACCCATTTCCGATGGCTGAAGAATATGACGGAACTTCCATTTATAGAGTATATAGTGATTTATCATTTGTGGAAGTAAACCCGGATGATGGATTAACTACTGCCTTGGGTACAATTAGTGGTGTTGCAGGAACACCAACAGGTTTAGCTTATAAATGGGATACTTCTACTATGTATATTGTTATATTAGATGGAGGCAATGCTCCCCATTTCTGTACATTAGATTTAAATACATTAGTAGCTACTGAAATAGGTATTGGTACAGGAATGGTTATTGCAATGGATTTTGCTGATGATGGTTACCTCTATACACCCTCAATTGACGATGATAACTTATACCAGGTAGATCCTGCAACAGGTATTTCTACATTAATTGGCTCAATTGGTTATAACCTTAATTACGGTCAGGATGTTACTTATGATTATATAACTAACCAACTATATACAATTAGTTGCGGTGGAGCATATATACTTGGTACATATAACCTTAGTACTGGTGCTTTAACTCAGATAGCAGATATGGGTGGACAGCAACATGCCGTTCTTGTTTCAACTATTGCTTCTGCATGTCCTGAGGCACCTGCCGCTCCAAGTGATCTTGTTGTAACACCAGATGCTGGCGGTGCTCTTAGTTGTGAACTTACATGGGTTAATCCTGATCTTACTTTTGGCGGAGATCCACTAACTGAATTACTTGAAACAAGAGTTTATCGTGATGGAGATTTAATTTATACAAATTCTAATCCCGGTATTGGAGATCCTGATAATTATACAGACGCACCTACAGCTTCCGGTTTGTATAATTATGGTGTAACAGCTTATAACTCAGCTGGTGAGAGTCCTGCAGCTTCTTATGTGACTTGGGTTGGTGAAGATGTTCCTGCCGCTGTTGAAGATCTATTATTGGAAGAACAGAGCGGTAATGGTTATCTAACCTGGGTAAATCCTACAGTCGGCCTTAATGGTGGTGCTTTCAATAATCCAATTCTTGGATACCACATTGTAAGAAGTGATGGTGTTGTATTTGAGATTACAGGTGAAAATGATCATTATACAGACATTACAATTCCTGGTGCAGATTATTATGATTACACAGTTACTGTATACAACTCAATTGGAGATGGAGGAAGTGCAACTTCAAATACCGTTATGATAGGAGCAGGGGATGAAATATTCTTTGATGATTTTGAAGCAGGTTTAGGAAACTGGAACTCTATTATTAATAGTGGTGCAGGATCATGGATTGTTTATTCTCCACCATTTCCAAATAATTATAATATGCCTCCAACATCTTCCGGTAATGTTTGCTCTGCAGACTCAGATGCAGCAGGTAGCGGTACTACTACAGATTGTACTATAGAGCTTGTAACAACTTTAGATCTCACTAACTATACAACAGTTAATCTTCAGTTTGATAATGATTTCAATGCTATTGATGCTGATGATTATTGTTATGTAGATGTTACAACTGATGGTACAACCTGGGATAATGTTTTAACGTTTTCTGGTGTAGATGTAACAGCTACTCACGAGATTATCGATATCACGGCATTTGTTGTAGGTCATTCAAGTGTTAATATTCGTTTCCATTCTGTACAGCCTGGTTGGGACTGGTGGTGGACAATTGATAACGTAGGTGTTTATGGTACTGGAATACCTGCAGACCCTGGATACATTGAAGGTACAGTAGTAATTGCAGATGGTGCAGGCGATGTCGAGGATGTAGAAGTTGAGGCAGGTGGAGTAATTGTAAATCCACTTGCAAACGGAACTTATTCCATTGAACTGGATCCTGGAACTTATGATGTTACAGCTTCTCTTGACGGTTATGACACAGAAATAATTGAAGATGTACTTGTTACAGAAAGCAATGCTACAACTGGAGTTGATTTTTCACTTGTTACAGATGGAGATGAAATTATTCTAGCAGCTACAAAGCTTAATGGTAATTATCCAAATCCATTTAATCCGGTCACTACTATTGCTTACTCAATTAAAGATGCAGGCAATGTAACACTTGAAGTATACAACTTAAGAGGTCAGCTTGTTAAATCACTTGTGAATGAAGTAATAGAAACAGGTGATCACATAGTAACTTGGAAAGGTAGAGATAATTCTAACAAATCTGTAGCTAGTGGTGTGTACTTCTATAAAATGAAAGCGCAAAACTATAGCAGCATTAAGAAAATGATCCTTATGAAATAAGGGAATTTAGCCCCGACCATGTAATTGGAAGGGGCAACTTTTCCTATCCTTATGAAATAGCAATTAGCAGTTAGCAATTAACCCTTCAGTATAAGCTGAGGGGCTTTTTTTTGTAGGGTCAATTCTCCGAATTGACCGACAAGGGATGTTAACCTTTTTTGAAAATCTAAGGATTAATTCTCCGAATTAATCAATAAGGTATGCTAGTTTTTTTCAGAATCTAAGGATTAATTTTCCCAATTGACTAAAATATTTGGTAAATCATTTGACAGATTCAGTTTGAAAATCAATGGATGACGTTGTTAGGGAAGAGTAGATAATTATTGTTTTCTTAGATTAAATTTGTATGTGGATCTTAAATGAAAAAAAGGATTATTAATTTCGGAGACTAAATTGAAATATTACTATCAAATCTTAAGTATTTTTATTCCAAACCATTAATATCGAATTTGAGGATTTTAATCGTTAACAAAACTATAAGGAGATTTTTATGAAAAAGGGAATAATTTTTTTATTAGTATTAATATTCACGGTAAGTTGGACATTTGCTTTTAATCCCCCACAAGATGTAGCTGTAGACGAGGTAACCGGTACTATATCATGGACTGAACCTGCGAGTAGTGGCATTTACTGGTTGGATGATATGGAATCCTATTCTGCTGGAGAATACCTGGCATTGCAATCTGACGACTGGACTACCTGGAGCGGAAATCCCGGTGGTACTGATGATGGTTATGTGGTAGATGAACTTGCTTTCAGCGGTTTAAATTCT
>JAUVKM010000058.1 GCA_030596265.1 Candidatus Cloacimonadota bacterium | reverse complement strand
AATGATATTGCTTCTGCTGTTTGGGATGGGAAAGATGCAATGGGTAAAGAGGTTTCTTCTGGTGTTTATCTCTACAAGCTTATTACAGAAACAAAAGAATATCAGAAAAAGATGCTGTTAGCAAAATAACGTTTTGCCTCGACCCATTTTAGGAGAGGCAACTATACAATGTTAGTAAAGTAGAATGTACTTAAAAGGGTTGGATTTTATCCGACCCTTTTTATTAATTTGTATTGATCATGGATAACTAAATTAAAGTGCAAAATGGAGTTTAAATTGAAAAAAAAACTTAGAATTATTTTTATTATTATAGTGTTGATTTTAATTCCCCTCATCACAAATGCTCAGGTTACACCAATTTCAGATGATTTTTTCCCGGAAACAACACCTCAATCATTTTGGAGATTTTATGATCCGGTAGGTGACTCAAATTTATTATTAACCGGAACTAATGCAAAAATTTCCGTTCCCTATGGTGTTGAACACGATTTGTGGACAGATAATAGTGATGCACCCAGACTCTTGCAAGATTCTCCTGATATTGATTTTATTATTGAAGTCAAATTCGAATCAACACCAGCAACACAAGCACAATTGCAAGGTATTATTGTGCAAGAAACCAATGATAGATATATTAGATTTGGTACATATTCAGATGGTTCACCAAAATTATTTTGTGTAGTCATAGATGGAACAACTATGATTCAAAATCCTTCTGTTCCGACTGTTTCTTTGTTACCGCATTTTATTAAAGTAGAAAGAGCCGGTGATATATGGACGTACAGTTATTCTGATGATGGAGAGAGCTGGGATATTGCGGCTACATTCACACAAGTTTTCACAGTTACAGAAGTTGGGTTTTATGCCGGGAATGCCGGTGTAAACCCTGCTTTTACTGCAAATGCAGATTACTTTATGAACCATGCTGATCCAATAATAGATAACGACACTCAGCCTCCTTCTCCACCTGTAATTGATGTTTGGTACGGCAACACTCAAGATTTTGGACAACAAGGCAATCCTCAAACCTGGGTTGATATTCTCGGACGGGCTACAGATGACATAAGTGTTGGTAGTCTTTCTTACACTTTAAACGGAGGCGCTTCAATTCCTTTGGTTATCGGTCCGAACGGAACCCGACTTATTAGTTTAGGTGATTTTATTATTGAGATAGATCGAAGTACGCTCATTGATGGGGTTAACACTGTTGCTATAACAGCAATCGACGGAGAAGGAACCCCAGCAATAGAAACAGTCACATTGAATTATACTGCAGGAAACATTTGGTCTACACCCTACACAGTAGACTGGAGTTCGATCTCAGATATCGAAGATATTGATCAAGTTGTAGAAGTTGTGGATGGGCTGTGGGAATTAGTAACAGGTGGAATTAGAACCGTACAAACAGGTTATGACAGACTGCTTCTTGTCGGTGATCAAACATGGTCAACTGATTATGAAGTTGAAGTTCCCATTACAATACACTCAAATCTAGGTGATGCCGGAATCGGATTTGCTTTTGGTTGGGATGGACATACAGGCCCAACATCACCGAGAACCGGATGGCCTCTGCAGTCAATTGGCTGGGTGAGATATCAAGGTGGATCACCGCAGCTTCGTATTTTAACTTATACTACTGGCATCCAAGCTTCGCAAGCAATTTCAATTGCAAATGGAGTTACTTATATATTAAAAGCAAGATCCGAAGCAATTGGTGGTGGACAAAGTAGGTTTTATGTTAAGATATGGGAAGATGGTACTACCGAACCCGGAACATGGATGATACAAGCAGATATAGCAACACGCGATGGATCGGTTTTGATGATCACACACAAAGCAGATGTTACTTGGGGTAATATGACGATTACACCTTTAACATCAAATCTCACTCCTCAATTCACAAGTAGTCCAGTTACTTCTGTCGAAGTAGGGCAACTCTACACTTATAGTATTACCGCATCCGACCCGAACGCCGGAGATGTTCTTTCAATATCTGCAACTACCATACCGAGTTGGTTAACATTAATAGATATCGGAGACGGAACGGCTACGCTTACCGGTACACCAACAGCAACAGATGTTGGTACTAATGCCGTAGAACTTTTAGTTGAAGATGAGGAACCTTTGAATGACACACAGGCATTCAACGTTATAGTTACCTTTGCAGGACAAACTTATCCAATGACTGATAATTTTACTGATGCAACCTTAAATACAGATATCTGGGAATTCGTTGACCCGCATGGTGACTGTACGGTAGGCTTGAACAATGGAAATGCAGAAATAAATGTTAATGCTGGTATCTCACACGACCTTGCTGGAAATTATGCACCCAGATTATTACAAACTATTCCGAATGAAGATTTTTCAGTTCAAATAAAATTCAATTCAAATCCTGCAGTAGAATTTCAGATGCAAGGTTTCGTCGTTCAAGCAGGCTCTATCAGATTAAGATTTGAGACATACTTTGGTTCAGAACCATATTTTTATGTACATGCGTACGGAGGATCAGGACAACTCTTAAATGCACCGATTGGAGGAACAATACCACAATACCTCAGACTCGATAGAATCAATGATGATTGGAATTTTGATTATTCTTATGATGGTCTTAATTGGAATGATGTTATTCCAACATTTACAGAGTCTGTAATCGTTGAGAAAATTGGTTTCTACGGAGCTAACCATGATCCAAATCCTGCCTTCACAGCTGTAGTTGATTATTTTTGGAATACAGACCAGCCACTCCCTGTTAACCTTTCTGCTTTCTATGCACTTTATATCGGTGGTATTCCAACTCTTTATTGGACAACTCAATCAGAAACAGATAACGCTTATTGGAATGTATATCGCGGAACAAATATTAATTTTACAGAAGCTGTGCTGCTTAATGCAAACGATCCGATTCCCGGGAATGGAACTACAAATAGTGTATCAGATTATGTTTATGTAGATAATGTACCCGTTATGCAGAATACAACTTACTGGTATTGGATAGAAGATGTATCAACAGATGGTGAAACAGTGGTTCATGAACCAATCACACTTTCAATTCCATTTGAGGATACACCAATTACACCGGATACTTATGGATTACATCAGAATTATCCCAATCCTTTTAATCCAAGTACATCAATCAGTTTTACACTAGAAGAAGATTGTGATGTAGAACTTATTATTTATAATATCAAGGGTGCAAAAATAAGCACAATCTTCAATGATCATGTTTATGCAAATGATATTACCTCGGCTGTTTGGGATGGAAAAGATGAGATGGACAAGCAGGTTTCATCTGGTGTTTATCTCTACAAGCTTAATGTAAATGGTAATACTGAAGCTGTGAAGAAATGCTTACTGATAAAATGACAAATCTATGTCATTTTTCCATTCTCAATAAAATTATCAAAAATTCAAACATTCTAATAATTTTCCAGTAGAATAAAAATAACTTGCAATAATATGTTAAAATTATAAATATTGGTTATGTAATATTTGTGAAGCAAAATTACTATCATTGCGTTTGGAGTTAAATAATGAAGAAGCGGATAAATATTTTGATAGTTGAAGATGAACTCATAATTGCTAATGGTGTAAAAGTAACTTTAGAGAAGTTTGGATATAATATCGTTGATATTGCTAAAACTGGAGAAGCTGCAATTCAAAAGATAGAAATAACCAAACCGGATCTAGTTCTGGTTGATATAATGCTTGAGGGCAAACTTGATGGTATCGATATCACTGATACAATACAGCAAGTATACAACATACCGGTGATATATGTTACAGCTTATTCCAACCCTAGGAGAATTAATAAAGCCAAGTTAACTGCACCTTATGGCTATATTACAAAACCATTTGAAGATAAGGAATTATACTATACTATAGAGATGGCTCTTCATAAATCACAACTAGATAGGGCGCTAAAAGAAGCAAAATATAAAATTGAGAAACTTCATAGTGTTGCAATTGATCTGGCAACTTGCGAAAGTAGGAAAAGCATTTTCAAAGAGACAGGAAATGCATTGGAGAATATCTTTAGTATTTCCGATTTTGTTTTTTACAGAAGACAAAAAAATCAACTGGTTTTACAAACAGAAGAACCTCTAATAATCTTCAAAGCTAAATATAATATTACAGAAGGTATTGCAGGAGAAGTATTTAGTTCAAATGGAATGTGCATCTATTCAAAGCAATTAGAACTTGCAGCTATTGAACCAAACTGGGAGGATATTGGTTCGGTTGTAGGCTGTAGAATTGGCGATGAAGATATCTTTTTTGCAGTTTCAAATAGCGAAGAGGCTTTCAATGATGAATTAGCAGAAATGCTCTCTATTCTTTTCAAACACACAAATGAAGCGTTAAAAAGAATTGATTATGAGAACCTTCTTAAAAAGAAAGCAGTTATTGATCCGCTTACAAATGTATATAACAGACTCTATTACAATCAAGCAATAAAATATGAAGTAAAACTTGCGAAAAGATACAAAAATGATATCGGATTTATTGTAATAGATATAAATAATCTTAAGAAAATAAATGATGAACATGGTCATAACATGGGAGATAAAGCATTAAAATTTGTAGCTGATCTGCTTGTATCTCAAGCACGTGAAACTGATAATGTTATCCGCAGTGGAGGAGATGAATTCTTAGTAATGCTTCCGCAAACCGGAAAAGAAGTTAAAATTGTTGAGAACAGGTTGAGAAAAAAGATCGTTGATTCCAATAAAAAAAGTAAACTCCCATTTCCGGTAAATTTTGCCATTGGCAGTGCTTTTTGGAACATTGAATTGAATAAAAGTACTGAAGAGATCATAAAAGAAGCTGATAACAAAATGTACATCGATAAACGGAATTCTGCAAAAAGTAGGTAATCTTCATGAGAAAAAGAAGAATACTCATAGTTGAAGATGAAAAGATCATTGCTGAGGATATTAAGAGTACTTTATTAAAATTCAATTATGAGGTTCCCGAGATCGTTGCCAGCGGTGAAATAGCTATTAGAAAAGCTGAAGAACTTAAACCAGACTTGATACTGATGGATATCATGATAGAAGGCAATATTAACGGGATTGAAGCAGCAAAACAGGTCTATCAGGAATTTGAAATACCTATTGTTTTCCTAACTGCCTATTCTGATGAAAAGATCTTAGAGCAAGCCGCAGAATCATCACCTTTTGGTTACTTAATTAAACCGTTTGAAGATAGAGAATTACGTGCAACAATAGAGATGGCATTTTATAAATCTAAAATGGAAAAAAGACTCAGAAAAAACAGGAATTTTCTATTGAAGGTTATCGATACCGTCCCTAATAATATTTTTGTTAAAGATAAGGATGGAAAATATTTAATGGTTAATGATTCTTTTGCAGAATTATATAATACAAAACCAAAAAAAATGATAGGAAAAACAGATAGAGAATTAATAGCAAGATCAAAGATCAAAACCGTAGATTTAGAGAGTATTGTAAAAGATGATCTCAATGTTATTAATGGTAAGAAAAAAATATTAATACCAGAAGAATCATTTTCTTTAGAAAATGGTAAAACAATCTGGTTTCAAACTACAAAAGTTCCACTGGATTCACCCGATATTCCGGATGTCCTTTTGGGTGTATCCATTGATATAACTGCATTAAAGGATAGCTTCTATCGTTTGCAGGAATTAATGGAAGAAACTGTAAATGGTCTTGTCTCAGCAGTTGAAAAAAGAGACCCTTATACTGCTGGTCACCAGCGAAGAGTTTCGCTTTTGGCAAATGCGATTGCAGCAAAAATGGGGTTAGAAAAAACTAAAGCTGATGGATTAAGAATTGCAGCAATTGTACACGATATTGGAAAAATAAATGTTCCTGCGGAAATATTAAGTAAACCAGGCAGATTAACAAATGCGGAATTCGACCTTATTAAAACACATCCTCATGCTGGCTTTGAGATTCTCTCGACTATCAATTTTCCATGGCCGGTAGCAGAAATTGTTTTGCAGCATCAAGAAAGAATTAATGGCAGTGGTTATCCGAATGGACTTAAGGGTAATAAAATATTAATAGAAGCCCGAATCATTTCGGTTGCTGATGTTGTGGAAGCAATAGCTTCTCATCGTCCGTACAGACCTTCTTTAGGATTAGAATATGCCCTGAATGAAATAGCTACCAAGAAGGGTATACTATACGATGTAGAAGTGGCTGAGGCTTGTTTGGACCTGTTCAAAAATAAAGAGTTCTCTTTTCCCGCATAATTCATTATTATATTAATAATTAATTACATACTATGAAAATACAAAACTTGACTTGACACAATAACGCTGTTTGAATGCATAACGCAAAAAAATATTGGAGGAAATAATGGTTAAAGATAATTTGCTCTATACCGAAACTCATGAATGGGTAGAAGTTATTGGTGATGAAGCTGTGATAGGTATTACTGACTTTGCTCAACACGAACTTGGTGATATTGTTTATGTGGAACTTCCTGAAGTTGGAGATAACTTGGAAAAAGGAGATGGTTTTGGTTCTATTGAAGCTGTGAAAGCCGTTGAAGATATTCTCTCTCCGATTAGCGGAGAAGTTATTGCAATTAACGAAGATCTAGAAGATACACCGGAAACCATAAATAACGATGCTTTTGGAGATGGATGGATCATGAAAGTAAAACTCAGTGATAAAAATGAACTTGAAGATCTGCTAAGTGCAGAAAAATATAAGCAATTAATAGAAGGCTAAAGTACACAATTTTGAGCAAGGATAATAAACGTAAATTTTTAATCATTCTCATTTCACCATCCGGTGGTGGGAAGACTGCTATCTTCACAAAAATACTAGCAGAAAATAATGAGATAAAATATTCTATTTCATTCACAACAAGAAAAGCTCGCAACAACGAAGTTGATGGAGTTCATTATAATTTTATTTCAGAAAATAAGTTTTTGGAGATGAAAAAATCAGATGATTTTCTTGAGTCTGCAATAGTTCATGGCTATTGGTATGGAACTTCTAAAAGTTACATTAATAACGTGCTAAAGAAAAACAATATCATAATGGATATTGATGTACAGGGCGCAAAGCAGATCATGAAATCAGATGTTGATCACATAACGATTTTCATTCTTCCGCCATCCAGAGAAATTTGGCTGGAAAGGTTAAAGGGAAGAGGAACTGATTCTGATGCAGTAATTCAAGTTAGGTTAGAGTCTGCAGAAAAAGAAATTCAGGAGATCAGAGATTTTCAGTATCTTGTAATTAATGATGACTTTGATAAAGCAGTTAATGATATTGAAACAATAATTAAAGCTGAAGAAAATAAAATTGAAAGATATATTAATATAGAAGAGTATTATGGAGGATAAATGAACAATAATGGTGATTCACGAATTGTAGAAAAATTTCTGGAAGACAATAATATGACTTATCTTTTCTTGCTTTTGGCAAATCTGGAAGCAGAAAGAATTAGTAATTTACCATTTTCTATTAAAAGAGTATTGCAAGGTAAAGTTACTACAAATGCTTTGGTACATATCGCAGCAAATGATATTCCGGATTATGTTGTGGAAGTTGAAGACGACGAAGAAGATGTAACATAATCTATTGAGATACATTTGTATAATAAGGCTATTAAACAATATCTTGAATACTTGAAATTATCAGGTATTCAAGATATTTTTGTTAAACCCCCAATTGGGATAAATAAAGCAGAATTACTTAAAGAACTTGAAGAAAAATATCATACTTGCACGAAGTGCGCATTACATTCAGGGCGTAATAAATTTTGTTATGGGAATGGGAATCCTGATGCCAAGCTCTTGATAATTGGAGAAGGTCCTGGTGCCGATGAGGATAGAATGGGAAAGGTCTTTGTAGGAAGATCAGGGCAATTGCTTACAAAAATGCTGAGTGCAATAAATCTCTCTCGTGATGAAGTTTATATTACCAATATTGTTAAATGCCGTCCACCTGATAATCGTAACCCGTTACCGGAAGAGAAAAGTGCCTGTCTTCCGTATCTGGAAGAACAGATCTCCATAATCCAACCGGAATTAATTCTCATGCTTGGGAAGGTTGCAGCGGTTACATTATTAGAAATTGATCAGACCTTGAAAGCATTCAGACAGCAAACTTATAATTTTAGAGAAATAAAAACATATGTTTCATATCATCCTTCTGCTTTACTGAGGAATCCAAGTTGGAAGAAATTTGCCTGGATCGATCTTCAGAACCTACAAAAAGATTACTTCTAACAATAATCTTCAAATTTCATTTACATCTTATCTTAATAATATTAAAAAAATAGTTGCACAATTTCTGCCATAATAAAAATTGATTAATAATTATATTTTAAATAGGAAAATTATGGCGAAGAGAATTGAAAGACAAGTACCAAACGATATTAATGCGGAAGCTGCAGTTCTTTCTGCAATGATGATAGATAACTATTCTGTTGCAAAAGCAATTGAGATGCTTGATGTAGAACATTTCTACCGTAAAGTGCATCAGATCATCTTCAAGACAATTTGTGATCTATTTGAGAATAATATTGAAATTGATATCATTACGCTAATTGATAAGCTTAAGATCGGTAAACAGCTTGAAGCAGTTGGTGGAGAAGCGTTCATTAATGAATTATCTGATGTTGTTTTGAGTAGTGCAAATATTGAATATCATTCCGATATCGTACTTAAAAAGGCATTGCTGAGACAACTTATAGAAGCTTCTAATAAAATCATCGAAGGATGCTATGTATCTGATAGAGACACTGATGATATTGTTGATGAAGCAGAACAGATGATCTTCGATATTGCTGAGCGACCAAACCGAAAATCTTTTGAGTGGATTCATAAAATTATTTCTAAAACTGTTAAGAATATTGAAGAAACCGCAGCCTCTAAAAAAAGTGTTTTAGGAGTACCAACCGGCTTTATAGATCTAGATAGGAAGCTTGGAGGGTTACGTCCTGGACAGCTTATTATTGTTGCTGCCAGACCGGCAATGGGTAAGACGTCCTTTGCTTTAAATTTGGCTAGTAATGCCGCCATACAATATGATAAAAAAATTGGAATATTCACGATGGAGATGGAGAGTAATGAGCTTCTCATGAGGATGATGAGTTCAGCTTCTGAAGTTAGCATGGACAATATGCTTAAAGGGTTCGGTATGAATCAGAAGAAGATGCTTCGAATTGCCGGAGCTGCTGAAGTTCTTTCCGATAAGGAAATATATATTGATGATAGCGGCTCTAATACGATCCTGGATATTAGAGCAAAAACAAGGCGTTTGAAGGCAGAATTAAAGGGACTCGATCTCATAATTATTGATTACATGCAGCTTATGTCTGCCAGTCGTAACAGGGAAAACAGACAGCAGGAAATATCAGAAATTTCTCGTTACCTTAAAATTCTGGCAAAAGAGAGTGGTATACCGGTAATAGCTTGGTCCCAATTGAATCGTGGCCTTGAAAACAGGGATGACAAAAGACCTAAACTTTCCGATTTGAGAGAATCGGGAGCAATTGAGCAGGAT
>JAUVKM010000201.1 GCA_030596265.1 Candidatus Cloacimonadota bacterium | reverse complement strand
GATCCTACTAATCCTGATGCCTACCTTTCCCTCGAAGAAGTATTTACATATATGGGTAATACCGATTATGGTGGTGGCAGGCGTATTCGTGATCTTGAGGATACAATAGAAAATATTGCCTTTATCGTTGATATGCTCTGGAAATACACAGAGCATGGGCTAAATCAAACAGTATATCAAGATAGTCTATGCTACCAGTTACGTGAGCTTGCTGACTATGGAAACTGGTTGTTAATAAATACCAGGGTTAATGGTTATATACCTTCAGGAGTAACCTATACTTGGGATAATATAACAATATCAAGTCATCCAGCTGTCGGAGAGCATAATTACAGATTTAGATTAGCAGGAGCACTTGGCTATGCCGGTTGTATTCTAGATGAAACGGAATACATAAATAATGCAATAGATGATTTATTTGAAGTAAACATTCATGGTTTTACAAACGGCTATTTAGAACCGTTTATAACAAGTTCCGGTATTTATTCGGAAGGTTTGGCATATAATAATTTCACTATGGATGGTCTATCATTATTCTTTACTGCATATAAAAGAATGGGAAATGAAAATCTATATGACAGACCGGTAATCAAAAGCATTATTGAAGAAAGCATGAACCTAATCGGACCGGATTTCAATCCTTTTTCAATTGATGATACTTGGTGGGTTACAAACCTTAAACATTACGCATATGAAATTTATATCCGCTATTTTTATCAAAGTGACTTAATATCCAATGATATGATTAAAGATATGAAATGGTATGCAAATCATTATAAATTAGAAAATATTGCTGGTAATATTAATCCTGAATACAATAATTATTATCCTGGTATTTGGTATGCAAGGCATAAAAATGTCTTCAATTTTAATCCTGATCCATCCAGAGATATGACCTCTTTCGCCAATATCACTCCGTTAAATTTACTAACAGGTTCATATACAAATGAAGAAATAACAATAATGCGTAATTCTGTAAATGACATAACAGATTTTAAAAATGGAACCTGGCTTATAGTGAATCATGAGAATTCACTCGGTTTATCTTCACATGATGATGGTGACCAATCAAGTTTTCAAATGTATTTTAAGGGAAATCAACTTTTAACAGATCCGGGGTATAATTGTGCTTACGGATGTTATAATATTGGAAAGGAATGGCTTTCTTCACCATTTTCACATAACCTGATAATTGCTAATCCGGACACCTTGCGTGAGAATGAAGAATTGGATGATGATTATTATAATGTTGCATCCTATACTGTTGACACGTTAAATACAAATGTCCGCCCGTATTACAATTTTGATCATGAGAACTATTATGAACCTGTAGGTTATCATGGAAAAGTCTCAGATCATCAATTACTGAATCCTTGCAATAAAAATTATCTTATACAAAATTGTTCCACTGAGCATTTGCAGATTGAGATAGAATATGATCATCAACAAGATAATTTTCTTCTTAATGAAACATACCCCAATCAAAATATTAATGATATAATTACAATAAAAAGAAATTTCTATAAGCTGGGTAATAATGCTTATTACATAATCTATGATGATATAGTTAGTGATCTTCATTCTAATACGAATACATTTTGTAATCAACTTCATTTTGCTGTCACAGAATTAGATGGTTCTGGAAATCATCAGGACTCTTTAGATCCTGAAAATAGTGGTGAATTTACTTATCAATATTATGAATCAGGTCTCACATCAGACATATACTTACATGGAGCAATGGGAAGCCAAAACAATACTACTGAATTTAATGATAGAGATCACTTACCTCAAGGAGTTTATCTTAAAACACTAACAAATGGACCTGAATGGGAACATAGAGATTTAAGATTGTTCGCAGAAACAGCTGAAGATGAACAATTCCTTACTCTCCTCATTCCTTCAGAAAATAGTACAAATCCTATAGATGATATTTCTCCAGGTTCAGAACAATATGCAGCAAAATATTCTTTAAATACGAGTTATAATTGCTATGCTGCTGTTTCAGATGGAAATGATGTCTATTGCGATGGTGGTAATACAAGATTTGTTACAGATGCATCTTTCTTATTAGTAGAAGCAAATAATATTTTCACTGACTTAAAAAAGCTAATTCTCAATTCTGATAATTTTCTCGAAGTTCGAGATATGGGAGGTACAGACTTTACCAATGTTGTAATTTTCGATTCCGATTACGACTCAGAAGAAGTAATCGCAGAATGGACAGAAAATGGTGAACTGGAAATAACAACTTTAATGAGTTTTACTAGTCCAATACCATTACCTATTCCCAATCCTAAGTATAAAATATTGCGATGTGGTGTTCTTCCTGAAGATCTAATTTCTAAAACTCACTATTACTCTTCTGGTGATATAACTTATCCTGATCGAGGTACAATAAACAATAACATAGAAAGTCTTGCTTTTGATAGCCTATATTTCTATGTGAATTATGGATATGATGATTTAGCAAGTGAAAATTTACTTACATCAGAACTTACCATACATCAAGGTGTTTTTGATGGTATCACCATTCAAGGAGTAACACAATTCGGAACTGGAAATATTGTCTTAAAAAATGAAATACCTGTTCCATTTGGCACTGAAATTGGTTTTCTTCCAGGCTCTCAACCACAACTATATTCAAGCTTTCATTTGATAGTAGATGGTAGTCTCACTGCCTTGGGAAATGCTGAAAACAATATAATCTTCGATAAATATTCCAGTACTAATTGGAAAAAGATTGAAATCACAAATATTGGTAATGCAAATATGAAATTTTGTAAATTTCTTAATGCTCAATTCCCACTATATAATAATGGCTATGTTGATATTGAATATTGTGAATTTCTTGATAACAGTGGTGGTATATATTTAGATAATCCAACAGGCTATCAAATCAACCACTCTATCATAAATAATTGTAGTTATGGTATACTCATTAAAGATTCACATATTCTAATGCATCGTTCAGCTATTAAAAACAATCTGATAACCCATAATAACTACGGGCTTTGGTTCTATAATGCTTCTGGTTATGTAGAGGCAGATACAATATTTGCCAACAAATATGTTGGTATTATGGCAAATCGTGGTTCCAATCCTGTTATTGTTGGCTCATCAATAAGTAGTACCTATTACAATTCTACAAATTATCCTGAAATAAAAATCAGTGGTTCTTCTTACCCAATTGTTGATAGAAATGAAAACGATATTATCTTTGGAGATGGTCATTCAATTTACAATATGGATATAGAACCTCGTGATTATCGTTGTAGTGAAAATTGGTGGGGTACTACAAATGAGTTAACCATTAGCAATTCCTTTTATCCGGAAACTTGGTTAATAGATTTCACCCCAATTTCTCAAAGTCCAAATGTCGGTTACAATCCTTGGAGTGGCGGCAGTGTATTTGAAGAGGGATTGCTAGCAGAATCAAATGGCGACCTAATAACCGCCAAAACTAAATACACTCAAAGTATTGATGAAAATCCAGATAGTATTGAAGCATTATGGTCAGTAAGTCGTTTAATTAATTGTTCAGAAACAGAAACAGAATATATTGAACTTCTGCAGTATTATAATCAACTTCAAATTGATTACACTGAAACAGATCTTGCAAAAGCTGCAAAACTTGATGAAGTTTTTTGTAATAGACTACTTGGCAATTATCAGGATGCTATTACTGAATATGAGTTTCTTCTTGATGAAAACCTTACATTTATTGATTCAGTATTTACGCAACTTGATATAGTTTACACTTATATGGAAGCATCTTCAGGTGGTAATAGAGCAAATGTAACTTTCCAAAATGCGAATAATTCATTGAGTAGTGTTAAACAAGCAGAAAAAAAAGAAGTTGAATTATGGGGTTTACTAGAAAATCAGATAACCGATGGAGGTATTTATTCTCCCGAAATATCAAAGTCTATTCTCCATAGAAACTACCCCAATCCATTTAATCCATCTACAACAATCTCATTCTCTATCCCTGAACAAAGCAAGATTCAAATTATGGTTTACAATATCAAGGGACAAAAAGTTAAAACAGTAACTAATGAAAGTTTCGATAAAGGAAATCATTCTGTAGTCTGGAATGGCGTTGATGATTCAGGTAAAAATGTAAGCTCTGGTGTTTATTTCTACAATTTGAATGTAAATGGCAAATCTAAGGCCATTAAAAAGTGTTTATTGCTGAAATAGTGTCATATGACCAGTCTGAGTTAATTCTTGGGCTGGTCTTGTTTTGTTTTGTAGAGTGATGCGATATAACAAAAGTGTCAGTGCTAAGATTGAAAGAGAAGCAGGTAGAGCACCGCACACTCCAGACATTAATCAACATTCCGCTTCGCTCCATGTTGATTAACGCCGAGCGTGACACTGTAAAAGACTCGCAACAGTATCGAAGCGGAACATCGTTTAAAATTGCGTCCACGGGGTCTCGCAAATAGACAACCCTTGACTTTATATTTGCTCGCCTTTTATCATCTCGCTAATCGCATCAAGATTTGAAAATGCAAATCCAATGCTCATGGCAAGATGACGTGGCACGCTCGGC
>JAUVKM010000300.1 GCA_030596265.1 Candidatus Cloacimonadota bacterium | reverse complement strand
GCAGGATTTTATCGGAATCTCCAAATGCTTTTAATATTCACAGTTCTGTACGTTTTTCTATTATCGAAGTAGAAACAGAACTCACAACATTGAATGAAGCAATAAGGATCAGGAAGCTTAAAATGATAAAAATCACCCATTTTTCCATTTTTAATAAGGCAAATAGATTACTGTTGAAATCTACCCAGGAAGATATTTGATATTGATAATCAAATTCATGTTCCAAAACATATGCAAAATAATCAGCTCTTTCGATCCAATCCGGTTTCATCTGAACTTCTACCATTGTAAATTCATTTTCCATGGAATTAAATTCTGCCATTACATTTCTATCAATAAAAATGAATTTACTGTCGTACTCATACATTCCTGATCTATACAAACCCACTAAAGTAAATATCTCTTCTTTTGGTTTTAAACCCATTGGAGTAACTTTAGAGTTCATCGGACTAATGAGCTTGAATGTATCTCCCAATTTCAGGTTTAGTTCATTAGCCAGTTTGTAACCCAGAACTGCCGAATTCTCTGCATCAAGTTTCCAAGTACCTTCCAATACATATTTCTTGTATTTGCTGGGAAGTTCTTGCTGTTCCCAGTCTATACCACGAACAATAGAACCTTTTATTCTATTACCATTTACAGCCATTACCTGAGTTATAATAAGAGCAGAAGTATTCTCTACTCCCTCATGTTTTTGCAGTTCATTTTCTATTTGTTTAACATCCTGGCTAGAAAGATTTCCTTCGCCAGCATTGAAAACATAGATGTGGGAATTTACTCCAAGAATAGTTTTTTTCAGTACTGTTTCGTATCCTTCAAATATTGATAACGCTACCGTAAGAGTAGCTACGGAAATGATTATGCCAGTAACCATAAAAACAGAGTCAAACCGCAACCATTCCCTTTTTGGAGACAATATATATTTCTTTAAAAAAAACAATACTATTTTATTCATTAATGGTATATTTTAATTATTAATATTTCTGTCAATAATTGAATGTGCCAAGTATAATGGATTAAACCTTGTCAAAATTTATTCAATTTCAAATATTTGGAATTGTAGTTGTTAACTGGGAGTGTATTATGAAATTTAAACTCATATTTGTTTTGATTATTGTATTATTAGCAAATTTACTAAGTTTTGCTGCTAATCGTGAAATCCCAATCGAAGACTTTGAAAGCGGAACAATTTTCTTAACTTCATATCCAGATCAAGATATGCAACCCGATGCTTGGGAACTAACAACAGAGAATACTTTTAACATACTTTCACAATATGCTCTTAAACTTTATGGGAACACATGGAAGGTTGAGGCAATAGAGCCTGTCACGGTCGAAGATAATGATGTATGGCAAGTTGCATGTTTTATAGAAGATAAAGGCGAGATTCAAGGATTTGGTGTTAGTGATGGAACAAATGAATTGTTTTACTCTCTTGATGGTTCGGAATTATTGAACATCGAAGAGTGGATACCTGTTTATCAAGGTGCTTTTGGTGAAGGAGAATGGAATAATTTCCAACTTCCAATCGCTGATGACTGGTTCTCCTGGTATGAATATCTGCCTGAGATCACAGAACTTATATTTATAAATGACAATGATACAGGTAGCGGAGTTGTCTACTATGATAACATTTACAATATCACAGAGGATCTGCCTGTTTCACCCGAAGTTGAAATTAGTTTTGAAATTGGTGTTATATATCGGAATTCAAATGATCTGCGCAGTGTAGATGTACAATTTTACAGCGAAGTTACCGATCCCGATAGTGATGAACACACTTTTCTCTGGTTATTCGGAGATGATTCTACCAGCACTTTACAGAATCCAGCACATACATACATAATAGAAGATGATCATTCATATTCAGTTCACCTGCAAGTTACGGATGAAACAGATCACCATGGTTATTCATCCTGTCAGATAGATGTAGAAGAAGGTCCAACATCATTTCCGTTAACTATCAACTTCGTGGGTGATATTATGCTGGCAAGAGGTTATCAAAATTATATAATTCCTAATTTGGGGGTTGAGGCTATATTTGAACCGACGTTATCGATATTAGGAGAAAATGCTGATATTTCAGTTGCAAATCTAGAGTGCCCACTCACAACTCATAATGTACATCATCCAACTAAAACAATATATTTTAAAGGAGCTCCTGAAAATGCTGCTGGTCTTGCTTATGCAGGGATAGACCTGGTTTGCCTGGCAAATAATCATGTTAGTGACTATATGTTGGAAGGTATGCAGGAAACCCAGAACACTCTCGATCAATATGGAATTCTCTATTCCGGTGCCGGAGCTGATTCCTACGAAGCATACGAACCATTATTCTATTCCAAAAAAGGTGTGAATCTGGCTTTTTTGAGATCATGTGACAGAACAGGCCAATATAATAATTACCAGCCTTATTTACAGGCTGGATTTAATAAATTTGGATTTGCTTATATGACTCCGTATTATATCATGGAACAAATAGATGCAGTGCAGGGTAATGCTGATCTAATAATTGTAGAAGCTCATTCAGGG
>JAUVKM010000171.1 GCA_030596265.1 Candidatus Cloacimonadota bacterium | reverse complement strand
ATTTCTATTCAGAAAGTTCTCAACTTGTTCCTCATTTTCCTCTTTATTCAAAGTGCAAGTGCTATAAACCATAACACCACCAGGACATAAGAATCTCGCTCCCAGATCAAGTGCTTTCTTCTGAAGTTTTATTAGTTCCTTCATATCCTGATTCTTCTGCCATCTTAGTTCCGCTTTCTTCTGAAAGACTCCCCAACCTGAACATGGAACATCTAGAAGTACTCTATCATAAGCTGGAGCTATTGGCCCAAATTTGAAGGCATCGTTCGCATGTAGTTTCATATTAGTTATCTGCAGCCTTTCAACTGCTCTTTTTAATTTCTTAATTTTGTTTGGAAATTTGTCAACTGCTATCAATTCACCCGAATTTCGCATTAATTCTGCAATATAAGTAGCTTTCCCACCTGGTGCGGCAAAAAGATCTATGATAGATTCGTTTTGTGCAGGATTCAATAATTCTACAACCAGAGCGGCGGACACGTCCTGAATAGAAAAATACCCTTCTGAGAAGGAAACCTCGTTTAGTACATCTCTTGCTTGGTCTGTAATTAAAATGTTCTCTGAAACATCACTTTCGATAACTATTATCTCACGTCTTAATAAATAATCCATTAATCTTTTTTTATTTGTAGCACATGTATTTATGCGAATATGTAAATTGGGAGGCTGATTATAATATTTACATAATTTTTCGGTATTTTCTACACCCCAATATTCTATCCATTTCTCAATTATTTCTCTAGGAAATGAATACTGAACAGAGATTCTATCCAGGGTCTCTTTAGGATATTCAATTTTCTCTTCACGAAGATACTTCCTTAAGATAGCATTTATAAACTTAGCAATTTTCTCTCCATACAACTTCTTCGCGATGGAAACAGTTTCATTCACAGCAGCATGTTGTGGTATATAATCACAATATATAAGTTGATACAGTCCTAGATACAAAAGTACCTTTATTTTAATATTTGTATTTGGAAACTTCTTTGGATCTGTATACAGGGAAGCGATATATTCTAAGTTGACATGCATTTTTATAACACCCTTCACAAGTACATATAACAGATCCGATCTTTCTCCCGCCTGATTGATCTTCTTTGTCATCTGATGGAGTAATTTATCAGAAAATATATTCTTAGAGATAACTTTGAGAATTATCTTATACGCTTCCAGTCTTACATCTATCATATATTTCGTTTTTTATATAATGCCTTAATTGCAGCTTTAGTTATTTCTTCTGAAGTTGAAAAATCATTTTCTTTCATCAATTTTGAAATTATTTTTCTAGCATCATAACGTTTATATCCCAATGTAAGAAGAGCTGTTTCTGCATCTTGAATCAGTTCTGAATCGGCACCAGGATAATTTCCATCTAAAGGTATTGAAGTAATATTACCAACCTTATCTTTCAACTCAATAATAAGACGTTCAGCAGATTTTTTCCCAATACCGTGTATTGTAGTGATCAGATCTACATCACCCATTTGAACAGCACGTATCAAATCAGCTATAGAAAGTCCTGAAAGAACTGATAAAGCCAATTTGGGTCCAACTTTGGAAATATTGATCAATTTTCTGAAAAGTAATTTCTCTTCATCAGAGTAAAATCCAAATAGTCTCACACCGTCAGATTCATTAAATGAATAGTGTACTAAAACTTTTACTTCCTTCCCTGTTTCCGGTAATTTGTCATAGGTACTCAATGGTATGAATAATTCATATCCAACTCCATTGCAGTCAACTACAATCGTGTTGGGATTTTTCTCTGATAATGCGCCTTTTAGGTAAGAATACATATTTACCCTCTTTTCTCAAATTCTATCAATTACAGCTATTAATATAAGACAATAATGTCCACATTTATTTAGTATTTAAATTTATTTTTGTTGAATTGACAAAGTGCAATTGCAAGTGCATCTGTTGCATCTTCTGTTTTTGGTTTGGTGCTCATGTTTAAAATTTTCTGAACCATATATGCAACTTGTTCTTTTGATGCATTACCATTTCCAACAACAGATTTTTTTACTTCTCTAGGAGAAAATTCTACTATTTCAATACTATATTGAGCCAGAGCTAATAGGATCACACCTCTAGCATGTCCTAAAGTAAAAGCTGATTTGATATTTTTTCCATAAAATATAGTTTCTACAACAGCAATATCCGGTTTGTATTCAGCAATAATTTTATTCATTCCGGAATGTATCAGAACTAATCTTTCTGCCAATTGTAATTTTGGATTGATTACTATTGTGTCACATCCAGCAGCTACTATTTTTCGTTTTTCAACTTGTAAAATTCCATAGCCTACATTGAGACTACCAGGATCTATTCCAAGAATAATCAATCTTCAGCTAACCTTTCGAAAACTTCATCTGAGATCTCGAAATTTGCATATACTTTCTGTACATCATCGCAGTCTTCCAAATGATCAATTAATTTTAGCAACTTCTCTGCAACTTCATCAGCCTGAATTGTATTTTGGGGAATTCTAGTAAGTTCGGCCTTTTCTATGTTGTAGCCTGATTCTTCTAATTTTTTAAGAACACTATGAAGATCAGTATAAGCAGTATAAATAATAAAATTCCCTTCTTCAACAATAAAATCTTCTGCTCCAGCATCAAGCGAAGCCATCATTACTTCATCTTCATCAAGATCATTTTCAGGAATCATTATCAGACCCTTTTGATCGAACATATAAGAGACAGATCCATTCTCTGCTAAATTTCCACCATACTTAGAGAAGATATGCCTAACATCTGCAACCGTTCGTTGTTTATTATCGGTAAGAGTTTCCACGATAATCGCAACACCATTGTGACCATAGCCTTCATAAATAAAATGATCATAATTAACACCATCTAATTCACCGGTTCCTCTTTTAATTGCCCTTTCTATATTTGAATTAGGCATATTTGAACCTTTTGCAGTAGAGACGGCTAATCGTAAACGCGGGTTCATTTCCTGATCACCGCCACCTTCTTTTGCAGCAACAATGATCTCTTTTACTAATTTAGTAAATATTTTACCACGTTTTGCATCCGCAGCACCCTTTTTATGCTTTATAGAACTCCATTTACTATGTCCGGACATATTGTAAAATCCTCTAAATAAAAAAAAGACCTGTGGAGATTATTCCTGCAGGTCTTATTGATTATCTAATCTTCTTTATTTGCTTCGGCAATCACTTTAGTTGCAATTTCACCAGGAACTTTTTCATAATGTGAGAATTCTTGTGTAAATTTTCCACGTCCCTGAGTCAATGATTTAAGTGCAGGATAGTAATTCAGTAATTCGGATAAAGGCATTTCAGCATTTAATATCTGCTTTTTAACTTGCTTTTCCATACCCTGAATTTTGCCTCTTCTCGTAGAGATATCACCCATCACATCACCCATATATTCATCAGGAATAATAATTTGAACTTTATGAACAGGCTCAAGAAGAATTGGTTTTGCAATTTCAAATGCTTTTTTCAGCGCATTCCAGGAAGCAATTTTAAAAGCCATTTCAGATGAATCTACATCATGATAACCACCATCATATACATCAACACAAAGGTCAACGATCTGATTACCGGAAATGATACCCTTTCCAATTACTTCAACTAATCCCTTCTCGATAGCCGGAATGAATTTAGTAGGAATTCGTCCACCAACAACAGAGTTAACGAATTCAAATCCGCTACCACGAGGAAGTGGCTTAACTCTAAAATATACTTCACCAAATTGACCCTTTCCACCTGATTGCTTTTTATGTTTATAATGCACATCAGCCGATCCAGAAATTGTTTCTTTATATGGAACTGCAGGTGTCTTTAAATTTGCTTCAATCTTATATCTGGTTTTTAATCTTTTTTGAAGGAGCGTAACTTGTTGTTCACCAATACATGAAATAACATTCTCAGCAGTCTCCTGATTCATATCAAGATTTAATGTATGATCTTCATCCATCAATTTCCCTAAAGCTGCACCGATCTTATCTTCATCATGCTGATTAACTGCTTTGATACTCTGCCAGTAAACAGGTGTAGGAAGTTTGATTTCACGGAACTTTAGTTTAGAATTTGTATTAACGATTGTATTAAAACCACGGGCAACTTTCATTTTAACTAAACCACCGATATCTCCAGCTTTCAATTCATCAGTATCTTTCCTATTCTTCCCATTCACAAAATACATTGAACCAATTCTATCTTTGTTATCCCTTTCAGGAATATAAACATCTAAACCACTTGTCATCTTACCTGAAAAAACTCTCACATAAGAGATATCACCAACATTCGGATCGGAAAATGATTTAAAAATATACGCAAATAGGTCTCCAGTCTCACTGAGTTGGATTATTTTTTCTTCTTTTTTCTCGATAACTTGAAGTTCGTTTCTATCTGCAGGGGAAGGTAAATATTCCACGATTGCATCCATCAGGTCAGTTAATCCAATATCATGAGTTGCAGAAGTTGCAAAAGCAGGCATCAATTTACCTTGAACAATTGCATTCTTTAAACCAATTGTCATCTCTTCTTTTGTAAGTTCACCAACTTCAAAATATTTCTCAAGAAGTGCATCATCACTTTCCGCAACAGCTTCCATCAATTCCATTTTGCTTTCTTCAACCTGATCTGCCATATCTGCAGGAATATCGATTTCTTTTCCGTTTTTAAATGCTTTACCTTGTGCAATATCGACAACACCTTCAAATTTATGCTCGCTTCCAATTGGAATTAAAATAGGTGTTGGATTGAAATCCGTATTCTCTCTAATCCTTTCAATTGCTTTATTGAAATCTGCACCCTCATTATCTATTCTATTAATAATAAAACCTTTCACAACAGGTCTATCTGCGAGCAATTCTATTGATTTTTCAAGACTAACGTCAAATTCTGAAGCTCCGTTCACTACAAACAATATTGTTTCCACGGCGATTGATGCAGATATCTGCTCTGAGCTAAAATCTACCAGACCTGGTGCATCAAGAATATTGATCTTATTTTTTTTCCACATAAGATTTGCAATTCCCAGAGAAACCGAAGACTTTCTTTCAATCTCTTCTGGATTGAAGTCCATGACAGTAGTGCCATCCTCGATCTTACCGATTCTGGTTGTCGTTTTCGAGTTGAATAACATTTGTTCAACAAGACTGGTCTTTCCAGCACCAATAGCTCCGACAAGAGCGATGTTTCTAATGGTTTTCATATGTCCTCCGCATTTATATTATATATTATTTCTAAATTTTATATATAACCTTTTTAGCTGTTCAAAAAAAAATTATTACTCTTTCTTGTCAACTCTCTACTTTAAAATAATCAATTTACCAATTTTCTCAGTAATTCTATTATTAGATAATTGTTTAGCTTTGATTTTATAGAAATATGTGTTATTGGCAATTTTGTCTCCATCTGCATCTTTCCCATTCCAAGAGATCTGATTATATCCTGCTGGAGAATTCAATTGTTTTATGGTTTTAATTTTCC
>JAUVKM010000288.1 GCA_030596265.1 Candidatus Cloacimonadota bacterium | reverse complement strand
TCTTGCTCAACTTCTGCGAGAGCTTTTTCCAATTCTGCTTTTTCTTCTGAAGTTAGAGTTTCAACTAATTGAAATTCTAATGCTTCTTTTCCCAGGACCATTTGTTCATACATAGCTTTAGATAATTGAAGACCCACACCTGTAGCTTCTGAAAAAGTTATCACAGTAGAAAGCCTGGTATATTCATCAAAAGAGATATTCATTTCCTTATTTACAATATCCTTTAAGTTTTCACCAGTACCTATAGCCTCTATTAATGCAACTTGAGCAACCTGAAAATGGATATCAGGATATTTCTCTTTAAGTTTGGTAACGTTATTAAAAAAGGATCTAATCTCTTTTTCTTTTAATTTGATCTTTTTGATCTCATTTTCATCTAGATCCTTGAATGAATCAGCCGTATCTTCTGCTATCTCTGCGATTTGTTTTACTGCTTTCATAGCCTTTTTTGCGTCATCAAGCTTTCCACATCCTGCAAAAAGTAGTGTTGCAAAAATAACTAAAATGATAATTTTTTTCATTATCATATCCTCCTTCTATTTTTCTATTGGAAATATTAATTGCTCTTTGTAGGAATTAGTTTTCACCCTGTAATAAATTCCGTTCTCATAGAGGAGAGCTTCTCCTTTATTCCCTGATTTTATACCAGTATCTACCGGAATTACACTATCCTTGAAAAATGGATTTATGAAATTTTGTGTAGTATGTCCAACCACTATTTTATTTACTCCCAGCTCACTTAATAATTCTAGTAATTGATCTTGTTTGATCTGTGTAGATGTTTTAGTATCTTCAAAATAACCACGATACCACAACGGCCCATCACTTCCAAAAAGGAAGTTTAGTAATTCATTGTATTTTATTTTGTCTTTGGTAGCATCTATATTATTGCGGATTTCATTGTTGACGGCCTGAAAGTTGTAATTGTAATATGTTAATCTTGGATGGATACCAGCATGAACAAAGAGAACATCATTCAATTTGATAATTGTATGTTTAGTTCGGAGCCAGCGACCGAATTCAGAATTGATCGAATAAAGATCACTAACCTTCATCTGCATAAGTTCAGCGGTTCTTTTATATTTATCATTAACATACTTTGTGTTATTTTGCAAAACCATTATCTCATGATTTCCAAGAAGATAATGTACTTGTCCTCTCCAATTTTCAGCTTGTGTTTCCAATTTGTGAATAAGCCATAGACATTCAGTAACCTTATCACCGCGGTCAAAAACATCTCCCAGAATAACAAGATGACCTTCACCCCAAGCCCAATCGAGGTTTACATCGATTATTCTATTATTCTTTAGGATTTCAACCATTCGATCATATTGTCCGTGAATATCACTGATCACAAAAAATTTGGAAATATCGGAATAGGTGCTTGGATTGATTCTTGGAGTATAGGAGGATATTTCAAAGTCACCATCGAATCCTTCAAGATTGAAAGAGAAAATTCCTTCTCCACGAACTGTGATATCCTGTGAGACATAATTATCATTTAAGATGTATTTTATGGTTGCTGTTTCGTTTCCCCAGAACACATAAGGTCCTTCAGTTAATTTTGCTGTTGAATCAACTTTATTAAATTGAATTTCCTGAGCAAAAGAAGAAAAGAAAACCAATAGGAATAAAGTAAAAATTATAATTTTTTTTGTTTGCACATTAACCTCCAATATAATTCTTATGAATTAAAATTTGTTTGAAAAGAACACACGTCAAGAATTTTACTTAATAATTATTAATAAATTTCTATTTTCAATAATCTTCCATCCAGATTCCCATTTTTTAATGGACGCTTAAAAGATGGCTTCAAGCCAATAGCTGGAATAAGCTCTTTATCACCGACATAAATATAAGCTGTGCAACCCTTACATTTTTGTTTAAGAAAATCACCCAGATTTTTATATAATACCGCTGTTGATTCTTTTGTTCCCAATCTTATTCCATAAGGTGGATTACAGATAATTGTTGAATCATGAATTTCAGGGAGAGACATAAAATCAGTTTGTTTAAGATTAATGTTTTGCCCCGACGGAAGAGTTTTAAAATTCAATTTGGAATCTTCTATAGCAAAATAACTCATATCACTTCCGAAAATGAGATTTGATGGAAGTTCTCTAATGTGTTTAGAACTGTTTTCCTTAATTTTCTTCCATTCTTTCTCATCAAATTCAGGCAAATTCTCAAATCCAAATTTTTTTCTTTTAAAGCCTGAAGGTATTCTGCAGTAATTCATTAAGGCTTCACATAAAAGTGTGCCACTACCGCACATCGGATCGTATAATGGTTTATTCCCTTTCCAACCGGAAAGATTAACTATAGCAGCTGCCAAAGTTTCCTGCATGGGAGCAGATCCTTTACTTTGTCTGTAACCACGCTTATGAAGCGGCTCTCCCGAAGTATCCAGACTGATAGTTGCTCTATTTTTATGAATGAAAAGATTAAATACAACATCCGGTGAATCTGTATCAATATTAGGACGTTCAGCATATTTTTCTGTGAAAAAATCAGCAATTGCATCCTTTAACACAAGAGTTGCATATCTGGAATGAGTAATTTTACTATTGGAAACATTTGAGTAGATCGCAAAAGTTTTATTGTTATTTAGTAATTTATCCCACTCGATTTTTGATGCTGTGCTATAAAGATATTTTGTACTATGGCAGTCAAATGTGATTAGTGGTGCCAAAATCCGACTGATAAATTTACTCTGAAAATTAATTCGATAAATATGAGAGATATCAGTTTTAAAATGGACTCCCCGATAAACCGGAGTTATTTCTTTTGCACCAAATTCTTTTAATTCTGCAGCTCCGAGATCTTCC
>JAUVKM010000237.1 GCA_030596265.1 Candidatus Cloacimonadota bacterium | reverse complement strand
AAGAAAAGTGCAACATAAGCTAATATTGCTGCTGCAACCGGTGTTGCAATCCAGCCCATACTTATCTGACCGAGTTTTTTAAAATTAATATTCCTTCCGCCTTTTGCTAAGCTGATTCCCATTACAGCACCAACTACAGCTTGCGAGGAAGAGACCGGAACCAATGGGAATGCCGGTAAATGAAGTGAAGTAAGAAAATTATGTAATCCTTGTGAGGCAAACAGGAATAAGGTTATCGAGCTAGCCAGAACAACAACAAGTGCTGTTACAGGAGAAAGCTTAAATATCCCAGAGCCAACCGTCATCATTACTTTCTTGGAATAGGTAAAAACTCCAAAAGCTATTGCAATACCACCTAATAAAAATAGTTGTTGAATGGAAGAGAGATGAAATAGCCCTTCTAAAGTAATATCTTTGAATGGTGAAGAATTAATAAAAACACCCATCACATTACCAATGTTATTTGCACCCAAACTGTAAGAGCCAAATGCTCCTACAACCAACAATCCTATTCGTGTATAAGAATCCAAGCGCAAAAGATGAATTTTAGATCTTTCAACAATTCTTTTTGTTATATGAAAAAAAAGAAAAGCAAAAAATGCAGATAAGATTGGAGAGAAGATCCAGGTTCCTACAATCTTAGAAAGTGAACTCATACTTGTAGCTGTTTGTGAGAAGAAATTCCAACCAATAATTGCACCAACAATAGCCTGAGATGTAGAAACAGGTAAACCGGCTTTAGTCATCCACATCACTGTTACTGCTGCTGCCAAAGCAACAATAAATGCTCCGGCTAACTGATTCACCGCACCCAACTCGCCTAAAGTATGAGAAGCTCCTGCGCCACTTACAACAGCTCCGAGAATAATGAACACGCTGCAAATTAAAGCTGCAGTTTTAAATTTTATCATCTTGGTGCCAACAGCTGTTCCGAATATATTTGCAGCATCATTTGCACCAAGTGACCAACCTAAGAATAGACCGCTAGATAAGAAAAATATTATTGTTAACATAAAATCATTCTCCCAAAAGTAAGGTTAGATCCTACGTTTGATAGCGTAAACAGAAAGCCGCTCTGCTACAGATTCTGCAACATCCGAAACTGCCGCGATCTTCTCTGCAAAATATCTCATGTGTACTTTATGGCTGAAGCGTTTGATTTCATCACTATTAAAGGCACTTCTCTTTAAATGTTCCTCCACATCATCTGCTTCATGTTCATAAAAGTGCACTTTATTTACGTAATTGCTAACCATACCTATTTCTCGAAAGAAAGCCCGAGCTGCTTTTACCACTTCTTCTACTGTTTTTGAAGATAGTTCAGACAGTTCAATAAAGTCGCTTTTTAAGAATTCAGGGATTTCGGGAGTTTCTATAGAGAATTGTTCCAATACTTTCTCACAGATATCAACAATGTCATCAAGGGTTTCTAAAAGACCTAACACATCTCCTCGTGATTCTGGGATCAGCATGTAAGTATAAAGTTTGTGTTTAATATCACGTCGAATATTATCTGCATCACTTTCTAAAGCTGTAATATCTTTAAAATTTCTTTCGAATTTATCTTTTTTACCGATTACATATGCTTTTACACCTTCCTGAAAGATCAGTCCAGCAGTGGTTACCCGATCGAGAAAACCATCAATATCTCCTTCCAGCTGTTTAGATTTGCTATTAAAAAACTTTGGCATAATAATCTCCTATGTCCCTTATTTTAAATATTTATCAAACATTAAGCCATGACGTAAACCACGATCACTAATAGTAAAAGAATCAATCTTGAAAATTTCCATGATAGTATTAATTATTCCAGCTCCTGCCAATATCACATCTGCTCTTTTAGGTTGAAGTCCTGGAATTTGTTTTCTTTCTTCGATAGTTTTATTTTTATATAAGTCGATTTGTTTTTTTACTTCTTCTAAAGACATTTGAGAACCTTGAATTATTTTAGGATCGTATTTAACCATTTTATGCATAACTGCACCCATGCTGGTTACAGTTCCACCAATTCCAATCAGATAATCTGCTCTTTTATCAGTGATCCTTTCACTGAAAAAATCCATCATATGATCTTGCATTTTCTCTAGCTCATCATCTTTTACAGGATCAGAAACTAAGAATTCTTCGGTAGGATGAACTGCACCCAAATTTAGGCTGATACGATTATTAAGATTAGCTCCTTTTCCAAAAATAAATTCAGTACTGCCGCCACCGGTATCAAAAACAACAACGTTTTTATCTGTGTTTCCAATTGTGGATAATACTGCCAAATAAGACAATCTTGCTTCTTCTTCTCCGGGAATCACCTTAATAACAAGTCCCAATTTATCTTTTACTTTTTTAAGGAACACATCACTGTTCTTTGCTGTTCGCAAGCACATTGTACCAACGGCAGTGATCTCTTTCACGTTTTCTTCTTCAGCACTTTTCATAAATTCACGTAATGCTTCGATGTTCCTATCCATTGCTTCATCTGAGATGATTCCTGTTTTCAGTAATCCTTTTCCCAATCTGGAAATATTATTCGTATCTATTATTGTTGCCGATTTCCTATTTTTTATTGAGAATAGAAAAAATTTGATTGAATTTGTTCCAATATCTAATATTGCATATTTATCCATTATTACATCCCTAATAAACAAACCAAATTATTTAATATTTGAGCTCAAAAGTTCGTTTCATTGCTTTTATATAATTAACGTTTTCGTATTCAGTTAAACCTAATTTTTTTACAGTATTCAAGACCACTTTCATATCAACATGTTCAACAGCAATAGTTTTGGTTGAGAACTCGTTGAATTTAACCTCAGCAATTTCTACAATTGCATCATCGATCAAATAACCGTGACGGTTTTTTTCAACATTTATCATTTTCAAATTAGAATTTTCTCCAATTAATTCTTCAATATATTCTCCATATGAATATTCATCTTTATCAAGATATGGTAGTTTTAATCCGAATGCTTTGTAAACAAGTGCAAGATCATTAATATGGATTGGAAAAGCCGATTTTGCTAGAACTGTCCACTGTTCTAAACCGGTTTCTTCATTAATTCTAATTGGAGATTTTATATCCATTAATTCATCTCTGATCTTGGTATTATCATTGCTGTTCTTTGATAAAATATAGATTTCTTTACTTTTCCTGTGACGTGCATTTCCATGCTTTTTTATATTTTCTTCACCATTAGAAAGATCATTTCCAAAAGTTCTCCATTCCCATCGGGGTATGATTTTTTCCATTATTATGCCTCTTTTTTTCTATTGCTTTTTTTGATTTTCTTTTTTGCATCAGCTATCTTTTCCCAGTTACCTTCCCATTTGTTATAAAGTATCAAAGATCCTATCTCTAAGATTTCCTTGAGTTTTGACTCCTTAATTGAATAATGGACATTTCTCCATTTTTGCTCTTTTATCAGGTAGGCTCCTTCGTGTAGTATTTTTAAATGGGCAGATAAAGTATTTTGGGGAACTCCTATCTTTTCTGAGAGTTCGGTTACAGTTAACGAATCGTTTTCCATCAAAGTATAAATTATTTTAATTCGTATTTCGTTAGAAATAATATTAAATAATTTTGATAATTTTAAAATCACAAAATCATCTATCATATATCCTCCCACATCTCATATGAGACATATCTGATATGATGAGATGATGGGTCAAGTAAATTATTTTATATTTTGTTAATTTAATATAAAATAAAAAGATATATTCATTCTAAAGACAAAAAAATCTGGACAAAGTAACTTATGAAATCTTTTTGACACTGAAAAAAATCAACAGGAGACAGTATGGTAACGAAAGAAGAAAAAGTCGT